>NZ_JBHYIK010000006.1:102534-108323 GCF_042739735.1 Amycolatopsis sp. NPDC059027
CGAACGCTCCGTTCGGGACGTTCATCGTCGGCAACGGAGCGTTCGCGACACCGGGCCTTCGGCAGCCCCCACGACGCCGGTACAGCTGGCCCTCGGGGGCCGGTCTGCGGAAGGATCCATGCCGTGGACACGACGACGCGGGCGGAAGTACTGCTGTTGCACGGGCTGGGCGCGACCAGCGCCGTCTGGGACGGCTTCGGTCGTCTGCTCGACAGGCCGTGGCACGCGCCCGATCTGCCCGGACACGCCGGTGCGGCGCGGCTGCCGCGCTACTCGTTCGGCGGTATGGCGGCGGCGGTGGCCGATGGGCTGCCTCGCACCGGCCCGCTCGTCGTGGTCGGTCATTCGCTGGGCGGGGTGGTCGCGCTGGCACTGGCCACCGGCTGGTTCGGCGTCGAGGTCGCCGGGGTGGTCGCGGTCGGCGTCAAGGTCGAATGGAGCGACGACGACCTGGCGAAGGCCGCCGCGATGGCCGCGCGGCCGCCGAGGGTGTTCGAGACCCGCGAGGACGCCGAGCGTGGCTATCTGAAGGTGTCCGGCTTGCTGGGTCTGACCGCCGCGGACCCGGCGGGGCTCGTCGAGTCGGCCGACGGCTGGCGGCTCGCGCTGGACCCGGCCGCGTTCGCCGTCGGCAGGCCGGACATGCGTGGCCTGCTCGGTGCGGCGCGGTGCCCGGTGCTGCTGGCCGCCGGTGAGCACGATCCGATGAGCGGGATCGACCAGTTGCGTGCGCTCGCCGAGGATTCCGTCGTTCTGCCCGGCCTCGGGCACAACGCGCACGTCGAGGATCCGGCGGCGCTGCTTTCGCTGCTCGGCCAGGTCGCCGAGGGACTTTCCGCGCGGTAGTGAGCTTCAAGGGTTTTCGTTCCGCAAATAGTCCATAAAGGACTATTTGCAATTGTGACCGTTCTCTCCGAGTCGATCAAGGCCGGTTGGTTGCGTCAGGCAAACAACTTGCTTAGCCTTGCTAAGCGAATCGAACGGAGGTCTGTCTCGGTGCGGCGCAAGACGTATTCGATCGCGGAACTGGGGCCGCGGTACAAGTGGATCGCGCTGTCCAACACGACGTTGGGCATGCTCATCGCCACCATCAACTCGTCCATCGTGCTGATCGCCCTCCCCGACATCTTCAAGGGCATCGGTATCAATCCGCTCGAGCCGTCGAACACCAGCTACCTGCTCTGGATGATCATGGGATTCCTCGTGGTCACCGCGGTGCTGGTGGTCAGTTTCGGACGGCTGGGGGACATGTACGGCCGGGCCCGGATGTACAACATGGGCTTCGCCGTCTTCACGGTTTCCTCGATCATGCTGGCGATCACCTGGTTCGACGGCGACGCGGCCGCGCTGTGGCTGATCGGCTGGCGGATCGTGCAGGGCGTCGGCGGCGCGTTCCTGATGGCGAACTCGTCGGCGATCCTGACCGACGCCTTCCCGACCAACCAGCGCGGGCTGGCGCTGGGCATCAACGGGGTCGCGGCGATCGCGGGCTCGTTCATCGGCCTGGTCGTCGGCGGGGTGCTCGCGCCGATCGACTGGAACCTGATCTTCCTGGTGTCCGTGCCGTTCGGCGTGATCGGCACGGTGTGGGCGTACCTGAAGCTGCACGACACCGGTATCAGCAAGCACGGCCGGATGGACTGGTGGGGCAACATCACCTTCGCCGTGGGCCTGATCGCGGTACTGGTCGGCATCACCTACGGCATCCAGCCCTACGGCAGCTCGCCGACCGGCTGGGGGAGCCCGTTCGTGCTGAGCTGCCTGATCGGCGGCGTCGCGGTGCTGATCGGGTTCGTGGTCATCGAGACCAAGGTCGAGAACCCGCTGTTCCGGCTCTCGCTGTTCCGCATCCGCTCGTTCAGCCTCGGCAACCTGGCGAACTTCACCGCGTCGCTGGGCCGGGGCGGGCTGCAGTTCGTGCTGATCATCTGGCTGCAGGGGATCTGGCTGCCGCAGCACGGCTACACCTTCGAGCAGACGCCGCTGTGGGCTGGGATCTACATGCTGCCGATGACGGTCGGGTTCCTGGTGTCGGCCCCGCTGTCCGGCGCGCTGTCCGACCGGATCGGCAGCAGGCTGCTGGCCTTCGGCGGCCTGGCGCTGACCGCGGTCACCTTCGGGCTGCTGATCGTGTTGCCGGTGGACTTCGCCTACTGGGCCTTCGCGGCGATCCTGCTGCTCAACGGCATCGGCATGGGCATGTTCGCCTCGCCGAACCGCCTCGAGGTGATGAACAGCCTGCCCGCCGACGCGCGGGGCTCCGGCGCCGGGATGATGACGACGTTCCAGAACGCGGCGATGGTGCTGTCCATCGGGTTCTTCTTCAGCCTGATCATCGCCGGTCTGTCGAGCAGCCTTCCTGGCGCGATGAGCCAGGGCCTGACCGCGCACGGCGTCCCCGCCGCGTCGGCCGACCAGCTGGCCCACCTGCCCGCGGTCGCGGTGCTGTTCGCGGCCTTCCTCGGCTACAACCCGATCCAGCAGCTGCTGGGCGACCAGCTCCACAACCTGCCACCGGACCAGGCGAGCTTCCTCACCGGTCGCAGCTTCTTCCCGAACCTGATCTCCGAGCCGTTCTCACAGGGTCTCGCGGTCGCCTTCGGCTTCGCCATCGCCGTCTGCGTCATCGGTGCGGTGGCTTCGCTGTTCACCAAGGGCAAGCCGCCCACCGGTGCCGACCGCGAACCGGTCGGCGAGGAACTGGCGGCGGTGGCAGGGGAAGCGGGCGGCGGCCCGAGCGAACTGGTCGCCCCGGTCAGCGAACGACGCTGAGAAGGACGGTGCGGCGGGGCCGCGCTCCTGGAACACTGCCGGGATATGAGCAGCCAGGAGCGCGGCCCCGCGCCGTTCGACCGTATCGGGTCCCGCTACGACGAGTCCTGGGCCGACCGCGAGCCCCAGCGCGCCGCCGGTGCCTGGCTGGCCACCCGGCTCCCACCGGGTGGCCGGGTGCTCGACCTCGGCTGTGGCAGTGGTGAGCCGACCGTCCGTGAACTGAGCGAAGCCGGGTTCGAGGCCGTCGGCGTCGACGAATCCGCAGTCATGCTCGACCTGGCGCGCGCCAGCGCTCCCCGGGCGACCTTCCAGCAGCGCGATCTCCGGGCGCTGGACGGCCTCGGCGAATTCGACGCCGTCACCGCGTTCTTCTCGCTGCTCATGCTGCCGAAGGCCACGATCGCCGAAGTGCTCGCCGACGTCCGGACCCGGCTGCGCGGGCCACGGCTCTTGGTACTCGGCATGGTGCGAGGCGACTTCGACGCGCTCCCGCTGGAGTTTCTCGACGTTCCGCTGGCGGTGACCGCCTATCCGAGCGACGAACTGTCCGCGGTCGTGACCGCCGCGGGCTTCGAGGTGCTCGAATTGCGCGAGGTGGACGCGGTGGCGGGTGACCGGCCCGAAACCCACCAATACCTCTACGCCGCCGCTTCGGGGACTCGCGGCCGCCGGAGTGGTGAAAAGTAGACTGAACGGAGCAATTCCGAAAAAGTGGGTAACGGATCTGTCAGGTGATCGATAGCAAGATCGAGGTTCGCGAGCCGGTGGCCGGCGACTGACTGGGGAGGTGCGGGCAGCTTCAGGGAGGGAAGCTGTCAGATCGTTTCTGCCGGCCGATCGCGATGATCTCGTCGTCCACTGTCGAATGATCGCGTTCCGGGTGTGCCGTCCGGCGCGATCCGCGTGTGCTTTTTTGTGTTGCCCCGTCGCGTGTCGCGGCCGGGGAATTCCGTTGTGCCGCGTTTCTCGAAACCACTGAGGGGATTTCCATGCACCAGCGGCGTTTTCTGCTCAGATCCGTGCTTCTGTGTTCCGTGCTCAGCGCCGCGGTGAGTTCGGTGGTGGCCGTGTCCACGGTGAACGCGGCCGCCGCGGCGGACACGATCACCTGCCGGGAAAGCGCTTCCCTCTTTTACACCCGGCCGGACGCCTACCTGGATTTGGACCGCCACAACGAACCCGAAACCGGCATCTACTCCTGGACGGGACGGTCGACCGTCGGCTCCGGTTGGCGCGGCCGCACGGTGGCCGGGCCCGACGGACGGGTCTACGACTTCGGGCTGGACGGCTTGGTCAAGCGTCAGCGCAGGCAGGGGAACACGTGGGACAACGGCGGCATCGCCCAGACCATCGCGACCGGATGGAACGTGACTCAGCCCGAGATGCGCAACCGCATCACCGTCGACAGTGCCGGTGACTTCTACTGGGCGCACGACAACGTCCTGACCTGGCGGCGCTACGACGAGACCGCCAAGACCTGGACCGAACGGCTCATCGACACCGGGTGGACGACGCAGAAGTACGACCTGATCGTCGCGGCCGGGTATGGCGTCTTCTACGCGCGGACACCCGCTGGCGTGCTGTACCGGTTCCAGTACGACGCGGCGAGCCAGCGCTGGATCGAGCACGGCACCTTGGTCGGTTCGGGCGGCTGGCAGTACTTCAGCGCGATCGCTTCGCCCGGCGGGGACGTCCTCTACGCGCTCGACAAGAACACCAAAGAGCTGAAGTGGTACCGCTACCTCGGCGGCGGGGTGTGGGCGGGCCCCACCGGCAAGGTGGTGGGCAGCGCCCCCGCCGACTGGCAGATCTCGATCACCACCGACGACTGCAAACTGGTCAACCCCGGCCAGCCGCAGCGGCCCGCGGTACCGTCGAGGCCGACGTCGCCGAGCTTCGTTCTCGAGGGCGCCGCTGGGAAACTGCAGCACTTCTACGTCGACGACTTCGGCAGGCTGATCCACGGCAGGCAGCGCTCGGACGACATCACCGTGGTCGACTTCGCCGTGGTGCCCGGCTACCAGCAGTTCACCGGTATGCCCGGCGCGCTGCGCTCCGACGAATACGGCATGCTGGTGACCGCGCTCGGCCAGGACAGCGAAACCCGGGCCAGTACGCAGGCCCCGAACACGACGAACTGGGCCCAGCTGGTCGGTTTCGGCGGCTGGACGCCCGGGCCGCCGAGCCTCGTGATGCGGGAGAACCTCGGATACGCCTTCGCGGTCGACGGCTCCGGCAAGCTGTGGATGCGGGTGCAGAGCGCGGTGGGCCGTGAGTTCCTGCCCTGGACAGTGCTGCCCTCGGCCGGGCTGAGCCCGGACATCACCGTCGTGGCCCAGCCGGACGGCATCGACATCCTCGCGCGGACCACGAGCGGTACCTACACCAAGGCCACCTACCTCGGCGGCACGGTCGGTCCCTGGATCACGGTCCCCGGGACGGGCTGGACGAAGAACACCGCCGCGGTCGCCAACCCGGACAAGAACCTCCAGGTCTTCGCCACCCAGCCGGACGGCGCCGTCGTCACGGCGCGCGAGACGAACGACGGGTTCACCGGCGAGTGGGCTCCGCTGACCGGGGTGACCGCCGCCGGTGCGCCGGCCGCAGCGGTCGACGCCGCCGGGATAGTGCACGTGGCCGTCCTGGCGACCGACGGCTTCGTCTACGTCACCGAACAGGCGGCCCCGGGCAGCACGGCGTATCGCAGCTGGGAAAAGCTGAAGGATTCGCGGACCGGAGCCGCCTACCCGTCCGCGACGGACCCGTTCCTGGTCAGCCGCTCCGCGGGCGGCGTCGCTGTCGTCTTCCGTGGCTCCGACGGCGTTTCCTACGCCTACAGCTCGGGCGGGGCCACCCCCGTCGCGGTGCGTTCGGCCGACACCGATCGCACCGTCTTCGTGGGCGGGCCGCTGCCGAAGCCCCAGTTCTGACGGTCTCCGGCCGGGCCCCCCCCCAAACCCGCCGCCGCGGGCGGCCCGGGGCCGCGGCGACCCCCGCGCTAACCCCCCCCGCGG
>NZ_JBHYIK010000006.1:108333-121745 GCF_042739735.1 Amycolatopsis sp. NPDC059027
CCACCCCCAGCACCTCTTATCGGGGGGCGCGCCGCGCCCCACCCCCCCTGACGCCGGGTCCCCGGGGCCCCCCCCCCCGACCCCGGCGCCCCCCCCCCACGTCCCCGATTCCTTTTCGCCGGATTCCTTTTCGTCGACTGACTTCGAGGGGGTCTCGATGTTCGCTCGTCATACTTCACCCGCCCGTGCCCGGAAGATTTTCACCCGGCCTCTGCTCGTCCTCGTGCTGCTGGCGCTCCTCGCCGGAGTGATCGGTCCCGCCGGCAACTACGGGACCGGCGGCCGGGACGACGACGCGGTTCGCCTGGCCGAAGCCATGGCCAAATCGCCCAAGCAGCAAGGCGGAACGGCCGCCGGGCAGCAGGACGAGGCGGGCGGCGCGCCGAACGTCGCCGGCCCGGCGTCGCTGCAGTCGAAGTACGCCCCGATCGCGCCCGGAGCCGAGAAAGCGGCCACCAACCGGGTCAAGGTCGAAACGCCACCGGTGCGGGCGACCGGATACGACGAGAAGACGAGCAAGGAACTGCCGGAGCGGCGTACGTCCACCGAGCGGACCTACGCCAACGCCGACGGCACCCACACCACCGAGTTCAGCCAGGACCCGATCAACTACCGGACGCCGAACGGTGCGTACCAGCCGATCGACACCACGGTCGTGCCGAAGGAGAACGGCACGGGCTGGCGCAACGCCGGCGACAGCATCGGGGTGGGGTTCGCGGCGGCGGGCTCCCCGGATTCCTTGGTGGACCTGAAACTCGACGAAGAACACGGGTTCGGTTTCGGTGTCGCCGACGCGGCAGGGCCGGCGGGACAGGTGTCGGGCAGCAGCGTCAGCTACCGGGCGGTCCGCGAGTCCGCCGACATCCGGTTCGACGTCGTGCCCGGCGGTCTGAAGGAGACACTGGTCCTCGCCGGTCCCCAGGCGCCGACGGTGTGGGAATTCCCCTTGCGGCTCAAGGGCCTCCGTCCGTCGCTTGTGGACGGACGGGTGGCACTGCTCGACACCGCCGGGCAGGAGCGCGCGCGGATCCCGGCCGGCTTCATGACCGACGCCGTCCGCGACCCCGCGACCGGGGAGGCGGCCCTGTCCCGCGGCGTGACCTACCGGCTCGTGGAACGTGCCGGGAAGACCGTGCTGCGGGTGGAACTCGACGCGGCCTGGCTGCGCGATCCGGCCCGCAAGTACCCGGTCGAGGTGGACCCCAGCGTCGACACGACGGCGTCGAACGGTGGCACCGTGTTCCAGAACGGGAGCCGTCTCGACGGGGCGACCGAGCTGAAGGCCGGGACGACCGGTCCACTGCGGGCCGCCAGCTACCTGTCCTTCGGCGGGGTCGAATCCCGGCTGCGCGACCACAAGATCCTCGGCGCCCAGCTCACCCTCAAGAACACCTGGTCGTGGTCCTGCCAGCCGCGCCCGCTGACGGTGCACGGGGTCACCGCGCCGTGGAACACCGCGAGCGGCTATCCGGGACCCGGCTACGGCCCGGCGCTGGCCGATCCTTCGTTCGCGCGTGGCTACATCGGCCGCCAGCAGCACGCGTCGAGCTGCCCGTCCACCACCGAGCTCATCCCGCTCGGTCCGGCGGGCCGCGACCTGGTGCAGCGCTGGGTCACCGGCGCGAGCCCCAACTACGGGCTGACGATCCGTGCTTCGGAGACCGATCCGTACGGCTGGAAGAAGTTCACCGGGCACAACACCGCCAACCCGCCGCGGCTGTTCGTCACGCACTCCGCCTACGACGCCGAGTACCGCGTCGACCGGGGTGTTCCCGAGCCACCGGTCACGCGCACGCAGGGCGGCAAGGTCCGGATCACGGTGACGAACCGGAGCGCCGAAACCTGGCGTGCGGCCGACTACGCGCTCGGCTACCGCGGCTTCACCGCCGCCGGAGCGCCGGTCGCCTCCCAGGAAGCCGCCGGCCTGCCCCGCGACGTTCCGCGCGGCGAGTCGGTCACGCTGGACGCCACGATCGGCGCGATCGAACCGGGGGACTACCTCTTCGACTTCAGCATGCTCCGCCGGGGCGGCCCGTGGTTCACCGACGAGCAGGTCCCGCCCACCCGCCTCGCCATGACGGTCTTCGACGTTCCGCCGATCGTGAAGGCCCAGTACCCGCCGAACGGCTATTCCGCGCAGACGCTGACTCCCCAGCTGTGGGTGGACGCCGTCGATGTCGACGCACCGGTGTCCTCGGCGTTGAAGTACCGCTTCGAGGTCTGCGAGGACTACCGGAAGCAGCCGGACGGAACCCTGACCGGAGTGTCCTGTGTGGACTCCGGCTACGTGGGCAAGCGGACGTGGAACGTCCCGGTCGGTGCCCTGCGGTGGAGCAAGGACTACCAGTGGCGTGCCTTCGCCTACGACGGTCATTCCGAGAGCGAGAAGCTCACCCCGAGCCACCTGCTCACCGCGGTACCCCAGCCGGAGATCACGTCGCATCTGGCCAACGCGCCCTACAGCGGGGCGCAGCGTGACTTCGATCCGCAGACCGGCAACTACTTCTCGAGCGCCATCGACGCGGCTCTCCAGGTGACCGGACCCGAGCTGAACATCGCGCGCACGTACAACAGCCTTGATCCCCGGCGGGATCTTCTGTTCGGCTCCGGCTGGTCGACGCGGTACGACATGAAGGTCGTTCCCGACGAAGACGGTTCGGGCAACGTCGTGGTGACCTATCCCGACGGGCAGCAGGTCCGGTTCGGGCGTAACCACGACGGCTCCTTCGCCGCACCGCCCGGGCGGCAGGCCAACTTCCGCGTCGAGGTCGAGGCGAACGGCGGCGGCTGGGTCCTCACCGACAAAGCTTCGACGCTGTACCGTTTCCGGCCCGACGGCCGGCTCATCGCGGTGTACGACCAGGCCGGGCACTACGTCGAGCTCGACTACAGCACCCCCGAACGCCTCAAGCGGATCATCAGCCGCACGAGCGATCGGATCCTGTACTTCACGTGGACCGGCAACCACGTGACGTCGGTGTCGACCGATCCGATCGACGGCAAGCAGCTCACCTGGACCTACAGCTACGACGGCGACAAGCTGACGAAGGTCTGCGATCCGAACAACGGGTGTACCGGCTACGACCACGTCTCGGGTTCGCACTACCGGAGTTCGGTCGTGGATTCGCGCCCGTCCTCGTACTGGCGGTTCGGCGAGACGAACGGCACCGTGGCGGCGAGCCAGAACGGGCTCAAGCTCGGCAAGGACAACGGAACCTACAAGGACGTCGTCCTGGGTCAGCCCGGTCCGCTGAAGGACGGCGCGGACACCGCCGCGTCGTTCAACGGCACGTCGTCGGTGGTCACCGTGCCGGACGGCCTGGTGCGCAAGAACCGTGACCTCGCCATCGAGATGTGGTTCAAGACCACCCAGGGCGGGCCGCTGTTCGGCTATCAGCGGGCACCGATCGGCAGCACGCCCACCGGCGCGGTGCCGGTGCTCTACGTCGGGACCGACGGCAAGCTGCGCGGGCAGTTCTGGAACGGGGGCGTCGGGCCGATCACCTCGGCGGAGGCCGTCAACAACGACCAGTGGCACCACGTGGTGCTTTCCGGGTCGCTCGCGACGCAGACGCTGTACCTCGACGGGCGGAAGGTCGGCAGCGCCCAGGGCGAGATTTCGCACGACGACGTCGTCTACAACCAGATCGGCGCCGCCTACACCGTGCCGCCGTCGGCCTGGCCGGCATGGGGTACCGAGCCGCGCCGCTTCTTCTCCGGCCAGATCGACGAGGTGGCCTTCTACGAGTACCCGGTCGGGCCCACGACCGCGCTGGCCCACTTCCAGGCAGGCACGGGCGCCGACTACCTCTCGAAGATCACGCTGCCGAGCGGCCGGGTCGCCGCGCAGCTGTCCTACAACACCGCCGCCGACCGGCTGGCCGAGGTCACCGATCGGGACGGCGGCCACTGGAAGCTCGGCGTCCCGGTGGTGACCGGTACCGAGGGCAACCTGATCCGCACGACCCAGATCTCCGATCCGGGGAACCGCCCGCATTTCTACGACTACGACCCGATGCGC
The DNA here is from genome assembly GCF_042739735.1 of Amycolatopsis sp. NPDC059027. Lineage (NCBI taxonomy): Bacteria > Bacillati > Actinomycetota > Actinomycetes > Pseudonocardiales > Pseudonocardiaceae > Amycolatopsis > Amycolatopsis sp. NPDC059027. Next base: position 112,355 of record NZ_JBHYIK010000006.1, read on the forward strand.
GGCCGGATCCTGCGTTATGTCGCGCCACTGGGACTCGGGCTGCGTCCCGAGGATCGTCGCGACAGCACGGGAGCGCCCGCGCCACCGGAACCACCGTGTGACCCGTCGGTGCCGCCCAAGCCGGGCGAACCGTCCTACTGCGGTGGTCCGGTCAACGGTGGCGGCCCCTGGGTGGGCGGCCCGGTCACGGGACTGGGCGTGCGGACCTACGACTACGACGACAAAGGTTTCCAGACCACCGTCGGCGACGAACTCGGCAACGTCCAGGTGTTCACCAACGACGAGCGCGGCAACGTGGTCGCGCGCAAGTCGTGCCGGGTGTCGCCGGGCGACTGCCAGACCAGCTACTACAGCTACTACCTGAACTCCACCGACGTCACCGATCCGCGCAACGACAAGCTGTTGTCGGCGAAGGACGCGCGTTCCTCCGGCCCCGGTGACGCGAAGTACGCCACGACGTACACCTACACCGATCTGGGTGTGCGCGGCCTGGTGCAGACGAAGACGACGCCCGACGGCGCGACGACCCGGTACCGGTACACGGAAAGCTCCGACGCCGCGGTCGGGGGAGGGAACACCCCGGCGGGCCTGATCGCGCTGATCACCGACCCCCGTGGTGGTGAAACGCGGTACTCGTACTTCCGTAACGGTGACCTCGCGCAGGTCGTCGATCCGGCCGGGCTGACCACGACCTACACCTACGACGTGTTCGGCAGGCGGCTGACCGAAACCAAGAAGAGCGACGCGAACCCCGGCGGCCTGACGACGACCTACGGCTACGACGCGCTCTCGCACCAGGTGTCGGTCACGAGCCCCGGTGTGGTCAACCCGATCGACAACGTCACGCACACCGCGCAGACAGTGTCGGCCTACGACCCCGACGGCAACCTCGTCCGGACGGAGGCGAAGGACCTGACCGGCGGGGACGCCGCCCGGGTCACCGCCTACGCCTACGACAACTTCGGCCGCCGCAGCCAGGAGACCGACGCCGAGGGCGGTAACACGTTCTACGGCTACGACCCGTTCGGCAACAAGACGTGGATGGTCGATCCGGGCGGGAACAAGTACGAATACGGCTACACGGCGCGCAACGCCCTGGCCGAGGTCCGGTTGCGTGCCTGGCACGGCCAGGCCACCGACCCGTCCACCGGGGCCGGGGACCAGGACGGCGAAGGGGACACTTCGGCACTGCCGACCCTGGTGCTCGACTCCTACGGGTACGACCTCGCGGGGCGCCGGATCCGGCACACCGACTCGGTGGGCCGGACCACCAAGTACCAGTACTTCGACGACGGCAGGCTGTGGCGCACCATCGCCCGTGACGTCCGGGACCCGGACAACCCGAACGCGGCGAAACGCGACATCAAGCTGGAGGAGCTCAGCTACGACGCGGCGGGCAACGTCGTCAAGCGGCTGGCGCCCGGTGGCCTGGTCACCACGTACGAATACGACGCCACGGGGCGGGGCACCGCGCAGACGGCAGATCCGGGCGGGCTCGCCAACCGTGTGGAGTGGACGTACGCGCCGGGAGGCGACGTCGCCAGGGCACAGCACACCGGTGCCAGCTCGAACAGCACCCGGGTCGACGTCGGCCGCGTCGAGACCGTCGAGTACGGCTACGACGTCGCGGGCAGGCAGACGAGCACGTCCGTGGTGAACGGTTCCTCGGGCAAGCTCACCACCAGCTACGCCTACGACCAGCGTGGCCTGGTCACCTCGATCACGGCACCGCGCGGCAACGCCGAGGGCGCCGATCCCGCGCAGTTCACCACGAACTTCGAGTACGACGGGTCCGGGCTCACCAGCTCGGTCGTCTTCCCACCCGCCGCGGCGGAAAGCGGTGGGGGACAAGCGGTTCAGACTCGTGCTCGCGAGACGACCGGCTACAACGCCTTCGGCGAGCCCACCGGCGCGCGAGACGCGAACGGCAACGTCAGCGGCACGACCTACGACCGCGTGGGCCGGGTCGTCGAGCAGGCGTCACCCGGCTACCGCAAGCCCGGCGAAAGCGCCGCGGCGAAAGCGATCGCCAAGACGCGCTACGACGCACAGGGCAATGTCCTGTCGAAGACCGATCCGATGGGCGCGACCACGCGGTTCCGCTACGACCAGCTCAACCGGCTGGTGGAACGCGTCGACCCGAAACCCGACGCGGGAGACCAGCCGGGCGGGGTCTGGAGCTACACCTACACGACCGCGGGCGAGCGACTGTCCGAAATGGACCCGACAGGGGCCAGGACGGAGGCGACCTACGACGATCTCGGCCGTCAGATCACCGCGACGAAGCTCGAACGGCGCCCGGAACCGGCGGCGTACACGACCCAGCTCCGCTACGACGACGCGGGCAACCTCGTTTCGACCATGTCCCCCACGGGTGAGGTGACGAAGCACGCGTACGACGTGCTCGGCCGGCGCGTCTCCACCACCGACCCCGCGGGAGTGGTCACCCAGCAGGGCTACGACCTGTCCGGGAACCAGGTCCGGGCCTCCGACGGTCTCGGCCGCACGACCTACCTGACCTTCGACGGCGCGGGCCGCAACACCGGGGCCTATTGGTACGCCCCGGACGAGCACCTCCTGCGCAAGGCGTCGGCGGGCTACGACCAGGACGGCAACCGGATCTCGGTGACCGACGCGCTGCTGCGCACGACGAAGTTCGCCTACGACAGCCGCGGGCGGCTCGTGCAGCAGCAGGAACCCGTGTCGGACAAGGAAACCATCACCACGTCGTTCGGCTACGACGCGGCGGGGAACCGAACCCGCAGCACGGACGGCCGCGGCAACGCCACGATCCAGACCTACAACGCGCTGGGGTTGCCGGAGTCGGTCGTCGAACCCGCGACCGCCGCTCACCCGAACCCCGCCGACCGCACCTGGACGGCGTCCTACGACCTCGACGGCCGGGCCCTGACTCTCCAGGCGCCCGGCGGGGTCACCCGCCAGCGGACCGTAGACACGTTGGGGCGCTTGACGGCGGAGACGGGTTCCGGGGCGGCCGAACCGACGACCGAGCGCAAGCGGCGTTTCGACGCCGCGGGGCGGCTGCTGGGCGTGAACACGCCGTCCGGTGAGGAAACCTTCACCTACAACGACCGTGGTGATCTGCTGACCAGCACGGGGCCGGTGACCGGAACGTCGACCTACGGCTACGACGCGGCCGGGCGACTGACCCAGCGCGTCGACGGGGCGGGGACGGCGACCTTCTCGTACACCCAGGGCAGGCTGGCGACCCAGCAGGACGGGCTGACCGGCGTCAAGCAGACGGTCGGGTACGACGGCGCCGGTGCGTTGGCGTCGGTCGACTACGGTTCCGGCCGGACGAGGACGTACTCCTATGACGACCTCGGCCGCCAGACCGGCGATGTGGTCAAGGGCTCTGACGGCGCGTCGCTGGCGTCGATGACCTACGGCTATGACGCCAACGATCGGCTCACGAGCAAGAAGACGACCGGGTTCGCCGGAGCGGGCGACAACGCTTACGGCTACGACTACGCCGGACGTCTGACGTCGTGGACCGCGGGCGGCAAGACCGTCGAGTACGGCTGGGACGCTTCGGGGAACCGGGTCAAGGCGGGGGACAAGGCCGCGACATTCGACGAGCGGAACCGTCAGCTGACCGACGGTGCGGACACCCTGCGGTGGAGTCCGCGCGGCACTCTGGAATCCCGTGGGGGCGTCGCGTTCGGCTTCGACGCGTTCGACCGTGCGGTCAAGCAGGGCGGCGTCTCGTTGTCGTACGACGGCCTGGACCGGACCTCGGGCCGCAACGACAAGACGTTCTCCTACGACGGCCAGAGCCTGAACCTGACCTCGGACGGCACGTCGAGTTTCTCGCGGTCGGCGGGCGGCGACCTGCTCGCACAACGTCCGGGCGGCGGTGCGGGGCAGCTGGCGCTCACCGACCGGCACTCCGACGTCGTGGGCGGCCTTGATCCCTCCGCGAACGCGTTGGCGGGCTCGGCGAGCTTCGATCCCTTCGGCGTGAAGACCGGGTCCGCGGGAGCGACGTCTTCACTGGGCTTCCAGTCGGACTACACCGACCCGGACACCGGCTCGGTCGACATGGGCGCACGGTGGTACGCCCCGGGTACGGGGACGTTCAGTGCCCGCGACGACATCTCCCTGCCGGTGAGCCCGTCCGCGGCTTCGAACCGCTACACCTACGGGAACGCGTCGCCGGCCAACTACACCGATCCGGACGGCCACTGCCCGATCTGCGTCGTGATCATCATTCACGTCGGGGTCGAGGTCGCCATGGACCTCATCTTCGAGGGCACCGCGAACGCGCCCACCTATCACGGCAGCGCGGGCACCTACCGTACGGACGGCTGGAGCAAGAGCGATCGGGGCTGGAATCCTTCCTACCGGTCCTACTACTCCGACTCGGGTACTGCCGCGGGTCCCGCACCAGGACGTCGCGGGGGCCACGGGGTCGCACCACGCGGCCGGCACGGTCACGGTGTCGCCGCACCGCACGGCCGGCATGGCCACGGTGGCGGCTCCGCATGGAGGCCCGCCCCGCCGCCTCCGCCACCCCCTGGCATCAAGGCACGCCAGGACGCCTGGGAACGCGCCCTGCGAGTCGCCGACGCCATTCCCGCCGAAGCGCAGAAGAACTACCTGGTCGACGGGACGACGTCGAGCAACCCGAACCTTCCCGCCAGCCGGGTGTCCGGGACCGCGGAAGGCCTGCAGAACGCGGCCGAGATCTATCGGATCTTCCGGGACATCGTCCGGGGTCCCAACGGCGAAGTGGTGCAGAACGTCGAGCAGCTGCCCATGTCGGAGCTGGCCGCGCAAGGCAAGGTCGAAGTCTTCTACCGGGCCATGTCCAATGCGGAACTCGAGTCGTTCAAAAAGCGCGGAATCTGGCCCAAGAACGGGGAAAGCATGGTTACCCAGGAGTTGGATTACATTCGCAAGGCGATTCCAGTGAGTAATGCGGGCGATTACGACGTCTTGGTGACTATGTACACCGCTCGTGGGACAAGGCAGAAATTGCTAGACCGTGGAGCGATTAACAGGAAGAGTATAGCCGAGGAGATTCGGAATAGAGGCTTGGACTATCTTCCCGCGTTGGAGTCCGGAAATGTCGACCAGGTGCACGTCAAGGCTGAGCGGGACCATATCAACTACGGGCTGCGTGGAAAAGGTGTAGGATCGTCGGCTATGTTCAATGATCAGATAGTCGGCTACGATTGGGGTGCGCTGCCGTGACTTCGGATTTCGCGAAATTCGACGAATTCGTGCGCGCGACCAAGCCTGGAGGCCGGAGTGATCTCAGTTTCCTGGCGGAAACTCCCCGCGTCGAAGAGTTGATCACTCGTGGGCTGCGGGAAAATCTGGCCCGCTCCGACTGGCGATGGTTCCAGACCTATCTTTCTCTGGCCGGGAAACGCCCCTCGGTCCAGTATGTGCCGGTGTTCGCCGAAGCGTTGGATCTGCGTGACGGGGGTGTCAATCCGGGGGACGTGCTCGCCTACCTGCTTGACATCAAGGATCCTTCGTCAGTGCCCGCGATCGAACGGGCGTTGCACTGGCGGCCGGACTGGGACGAGTTTCACGATCTCGCGTTCAAGGCGCTCGACGCATTGCTGGCGATCGACGACGATGCGGCGTGGCGGGTGATCGAGTCGGTGCGTGACGACGACAGGGAGCGTGTCCGCGAGATCGCGAGGCGGGTTCTGGCGAGGCGCGCGAACGGCTGACCGGAGTCGAAACGGCGAAACAGCGGAACGGCGGTACGCGGAAATCAACGCGTACCGCCGTTCCGGCTGTGCTATCCGGCGAACAAATTCGCCGAACCTCAGAAGCCGACGGTGGCTCGTTCGATCTTGACCGGCTTGGCCGGGAGACCGTCGAGCGGGCCGCGTTCGCTCGGGATGATCCCGGCCGCCACGATCCGGTCCAGCACGTCCATCCCGCGCACGACGCGCCCCATCACCGAGTAGTTGGCGGGGATGTGCGCGAACGAGTGGACGATGAAGAACTCGCTCCCGTTCGTGCCAGGGCCCTGGTTGCCCATCGCGATGGTGCCGCGCGCATAGGTTTCCGCGCCCGAGACCTCGTCCGGGAACTTGTAACCGGGGCCGCCCTTTTCGACCTCGTAGATGTCGCCGCACTGCAACACCCCGAGGCGTGCCGAGTTCGTCAGTCGCCAGCACTGCGAGTGATCGTAGAACCGCTGGAGCACCAGGCTCGCCAGGTTGTGCACCGCGCACGGCGCCGCGCCGGCGCGATCGAGCCGCACGGTCACCGGGCCGTAGTTGAAGCGGAACGTCACATCGACGCTGCCGCGCGTCAGCGCGAAGGGGAGCGGGCGCAGCACTGGTCGCGCCGCGGGGTTCTCGGGCGTCGGGGTGAAGGAACACCGCGTGACCGGGAAGCCCCCGGAAGCGGAGCCCTCCGACGTCGGAGCCGCCGACGCGACGGCGGGTGCCACCAAGGTGGCGAACAGCGAAACGACGGCAGCGAGACCCCAGCGCGGCTTCATGACCCGCAAAGTTAGCGGGTCACGGACTACTTGCGCCAGGCCGTGCGGCGCTTGCGGATGTCCAGGATCAGCAGCAGCACGATGAACGCCGCGAGCCCGACCAGCCAGACGTTCTCGGTGTTGTTCTCGTGGTTGCCCTTGAGCATCAGCAGCAGGATGATCGCGCTCACCCAGCCCGCGATCCGGGTGGCCCTCGGGAACTGGCCGTGCCAGCCCCACGCCGCCGACGGCTCGTCGCGCGGGTCGACCTCGGGCCGCTTCTCGACCGCCTTGCTCACCACGATCAAACTCCTTGAGACCCGGACCAACACGTACACCCGGATGATCCCACACCGGGCCGGGAGCCACCGACAGGACCCGGGCGATAATGGCCCGCGATGACTACTTCGCGAAGTGTGCTCGTGCTCGGCTCGACCGGGTCCATCGGTGTCCAGGCGCTCGACGTCGCGGCCCGCAACCCGGCGTTGTTCCGGGTCGCCGGGATCGCCGCGGGCGGCTCGGATCCCCAGGCGCTCGCCGCGCAGGCGCTCGCGCATCAGGTCGACGCGGTCGCTGTGACGAAACCCACCGTGGTCGAGGATCTGCAGCTCGCGCTGTACGCCGAGGCGCAGAAGCGGGGCTACTCGCGCGGGGAGTTCCGGATCCCGCGGATCTTCGCCGGTGCCGACGCGGTGACCGAGCTCATCGACGCGGTGAACGTCGACGTCGTGCTCAACGCGCTACCCGGGTCTCAGGGCCTCGAGCCGACGCTGAGGGCGCTCGCCACCGGCGCCACGCTCGCGCTCGCCAACAAGGAATCCCTCATCGCGGGCGGTCCGCTCGTGCTGGCCGCGGCCAAGCCCGGCCAGCTGGTGCCGGTGGACTCCGAGCACTCGGCCATCGCGCAGGCGCTGCGTGCGGGCCGGGACGCCGAGGTCGCCCGGCTCGTGCTGACCGCGTCCGGCGGCCCGTTCCGCGGGCGCACCCGTGCCGAGCTGGCGGACGTCACCGTCGAGCAGGCGATGGCGCATCCGACCTGGTCGATGGGGCCGCTGATCACGGTCAACTCGGCCACGCTGGTCAACAAGGGCCTCGAACTGATCGAGGCGACGCTGCTGTTCGGCATCCCGGCCGAGAAGATCGACGTGACCGTCCACCCGCAGTCCATCGTGCACTCGATGGTGACCTTTGTGGACGGCTCCACGATCGCCCAGGCCAGCCCGCCGGACATGCGGCTGCCGATCGCGCTGGCCCTGCACTGGCCGGACCGTGTTCCCGGCGCCGCCCCGGCCTGCACCTGGGACAAGGCCGCGAGCTGGACGTTCGAACCGCTCGACGACGACGCCTTCCCCGCGGTCCGGCTGGCCCGCCACGCGGGGGAGCTGGGTGGTTGCGTCCCGGCGGTCTACAACGCGGCGAACGAGGAACTGGTGGCCGCCTTCCTGGCGCAGAACACCAGCTTCACCTCGATCGTGGACACTGTTTCCGAGGTGGTGGAAGCCGCCGACGAATGGCGTCGCGAGCCACGCGACGTCGAAGATGTACTCGCGGCCGAGCGCTGGGCTCGCGCGCGTGCCGGATCGATGATCGGTAAGGGGAAGTAGCGCGGTGGCCTATATCTTCGGGGTGGTGCTGTTCGCGCTGGGGATTTGTGTCTCGGTGGCGTTGCATGAGGCGGGGCATATGGTGTCGGCGCGGGTGTTCGGGATGCGGGTGCGCCGGTTTTTCGTGGGGTATGGGCCGACGGTGTTTTCGTTCCGGCGGGGTGGGACGGAGTATGGGCTGAAGTGGATTCCGCTGGGTGGGTTTTGTGATATCGCGGGGATGACGGCGTTGGATGAGGTGACGCCGGAGGAGTCGCCGAGGGCGATGTGGCGGTTCAAGACCTGGAAGCGCACGGTGGTGATGTCGGCCGGGTCGATCACGCACTTCATCCTGGGGTTCGTGGTGCTGTACCTGATGGCCGTCACCATGGGCCTGCCCAACCTGCACCCGAACACGGAGCCGATCCTCGCGTCGACCTCGTGTGCGCGGGCGGCCACCACGACCGACCAGGTCAACAACGGCAAGTGCGCGCCCGCCGACCCGATGCCCGCGGCCGCCGCCGGGCTGCTGCCGGGTGACAAGGTGCTGTCGGTCGGCGGGAAACCGACCCCGACCTGGACCGACATGCTCAACACCGTCCAGGCGTCGAGCGGGCCCACGGTGTTCCAGATCCTGCGTGACGGACAGACGCTGACCCGGACCGTGGACGTGCCCAGGGTGCAGCGGCTGACCAGTGACGGGAAGGTCCGCGACGTCGGGATGATCGGCGCGTCGCCGGTCAACCCGCCCGGCCTGATCAGCTACGGCCCGATCGACGCGGTCGGCAAGACCGTGAGCTTCACCGGCACGATGTTCTCCGAGACCGCGAAACGCCTGGTCGAGTTCCCGCAGCGGCTGCCGGCCGTGTTCACCTCGATCTTCGGCGGCGAGCGGGATCCGAACACGCCGGTCAGCGTGGTCGGCGCGAGCCGCATCGGCGGCGAGGCGGTGGAACGCGGGCTGTGGCCGCTGTTCTTCTTCCTCCTGGCCAGCTTCAACTTCTTCATCGGTGTGTTCAACCTGCTGCCGCTGCTGCCGATGGACGGCGGGCACATCGCGATCGTCTGGTACGAGCGCGTCCGGGACTGGTTCCGCAAGCTGCGGGGCAAGGCCGCGGGCGGACCGGTCGACTACACGAGGCTGTCGGCGGTGACGCTCGTGCTCGTCGTCATCGGCGGCGGGATCACGCTGCTCACCGTGACCGCGGACATCGTCAACCCGATCCGTTTGCAGTAGTGCCGCGCACCGGTCGGGTCGTGGCCCGGGGGGGGGGGGTGGCACCCCCCCGGATTGGTGGAACCCGCAACGGTGTGTTTGTTTATGGAGCCCCCGGGG
>NZ_JBHYIK010000006.1:121755-128519 GCF_042739735.1 Amycolatopsis sp. NPDC059027
GGGGTGTACCCCCCCTACCCCCGCCCCCGCCTAACGACACACAGCCTCTCTGTCGCCACCTCCGCCCCCCCCGGGGGGGGCGGGCCCCCCCCCGCCCCGCTTCGCACCGGCCGTAATGCTGCTCACCGTCACGGTTGACTTGGTGAAGGCTCCCCGGTCGGAGTAGGTACGCTGGGGACCGTGACCGTCGCGCTAGGTATGCCAGCCCTGCCACCGCCCGTCCTCTCCGAGCGCCGCCCCACCCGCCAGCTGCAGGTCGGGCCGGTCGGCGTCGGCAGTGAGTACCCGATCTCGGTCCAGTCGATGACGACGACGCTCACCGCCGACGTCAACGCCACCCTCCAGCAGATCGCCGAGCTGACCGCGGCCGGCTGCGACATCGTGCGCGTCGCCTGCCCGTCGGCCGACGACGCCGAGGCGCTGCCCGCGATCGCGAAGAAGTCGCAGATCCCGGTGATCGCGGACATCCACTTCCAGCCCAAGTACGTCTTCGCCGCGATCGAGGCCGGGTGCGCCGCGGTCCGGGTGAACCCGGGCAACATCCGCAAGTTCGACGACCAGGTCAAGGAGATCGCGCAGGCCGCGAAGGACCACGGCACGCCGATCCGGATCGGGGTCAACGCCGGTTCGCTGGACAAGCGGATCATGGACAAGTACGGCAAGGCGACGCCGGAAGCCCTCGCCGAGTCGGCGCTGTGGGAGGCGTCGCTGTTCGCCGAGCACGACTTCCACGACATCAAGATCTCGGTCAAGCACAACGACCCGGTGGTCATGGTGCGGGCCTACGAGATCCTCGCCGCGCAGTGCGACTACCCGCTGCACCTCGGCGTCACCGAGGCCGGTCCGGCGTTCCAGGGCACGATCAAATCCGCCGTCGCCTTCGGTGCCCTGCTGCGTCAGGGCATCGGCGACACGATCCGCGTGTCGCTGTCCGCGCCGCCGGTGGAAGAGGTCAAGGTCGGCACCCAGATCCTGCAGTCGCTCAACCTCCGCCCGCGCAAGCTGGAGATCGTCTCCTGCCCGTCGTGCGGACGCGCGCAGGTCGACGTCTACAAGCTGGCCGACGAGGTCACCGCGGGCCTCGAGGGCATGGAGATCCCGCTGCGCGTGGCCGTGATGGGCTGCGTCGTCAACGGCCCCGGCGAGGCACGCGAGGCCGACCTCGGCGTCGCGTCCGGCAACGGCAAGGGCCAGATCTTCGTCAAGGGCGAGGTCATCAAGACCGTGCCCGAGCACGCGATCGTCGAGACCCTCATCGAGGAGGCCATGCGCATCGCCGAAGAGGCGGGCGAGACCGCCGGCGAAGGTGAGCCGGTCGTCACCGTCGGATGAGGGCCTAACCCTGAAGGTGGTGCTGGGCGGCGTCGCGGATCTGGATCTTGACGTTCTCCAGCGCCGCGGTCAGCTCGTCGACCTGCTGCCCGGCGAGTTCGATGGCGCCCTGGATCGCGATGGCCGTCGACGTCTCGCCCAGCACCCCGAGTACAAGGGACCGCAGGTCCTCCAGCTCGCTCTTGGTCGCCAGCGCGACCCCGGTCGGGACCTGCTCGGCCAGCTGCTCCAGCTGATGTGCCTGCTCCTGGATGGTCATCGGTCGTTCCTTTTGTGCGGCGGGGACGTGTAATGGGGACGAGAACGCCCTCGTCCGTGTTAGCAAACCTCGGTGAAGTCCCGCTGCCGAACAGCACGGCCTACGCTGGGCGCATGAGCGTCAGCTGGGCCGTCCGGACGCCGCACCCGGTGGTGCGGCCGCTGGTCGCGCGCTACGTCGGCTACGCGCAGCAGAACGTCACGCTGCCGGTGCACCGCGGCCTGCCGTCACGCCATGTGACGCTCATCATCAGCCTGGAGCAGCCGGTGCGGATGGCGGGCCCGCGTCCCGAGTACACGAAACGCGCGCAGGCCTTCGTCGGCGGGCTGCACACCGAAGCCGTCCTGATCCAGCAGGACCTCGTCCAGGCCGGGATCCACCTCGAACTCGACCCGCTCGGCGTGCGGACGCTGCTCGGCGTCACCGCGGCGGAACTGAGCGGTTACGTCGTCAGTCTCGACGAACTGGGTTTGCCGGATCTCGCGAGCCTGCCCGAGCGGCTCGTCGAGGCGCCGACGTGGCAGCAGCGGTTCGCCATCCTCGACGACGTCCTCGCCGCGCGGGCGAAGGAACTGGTCGAGCCCGCACCGGAACTCGACGAGGCCTGGCGGCGCATGCGAGGCACGGCCGGTCAGGTTCGCGTCGGCGAACTCGCCGAGGAGATCGGCTGGAGCCGGCGTCACTTCGGGGAACGGTTCCGCGCCGAAGTCGGTCTTGCCCCGAAGCAGGTCGCGCGGGTGCTGCGGTTCGAACGGGCCGGCGCGTTGATTCGTCGCGGCGAGCCGGTCGACCTCGCCGGGATCGCCGTCGCGTCCGGGTTCTACGACCAGGCGCATCTGTCCAACGAATGGCGGGCACTGGCGGGCTGCACGCCGCGGACGTGGATCCGGGAGGAGCTCCCGTTCCTCCAAGACTCCGACGTCTTCGGCGAACCAGACTGAGGACATGACCGAAACACCAGCACCGACTGTCCGGCCCGCGTTCCGCTACGACGACGCGCCCGCCGCCATCCGTTTCCTCGTCGACGTCATCGGGTTCCGCGAGGCCCTGGTGGTCTCGGGCGACGACGGCCTCGTCCAGCACGCCGAACTGCGCTGGCCCGAGGGCGGTGGCGTCATGCTCGGCAGCGTCAGGCCGGAACAGGACGGCGTGCACGACAGCATGAAACCCGGCACCGGCGCCGCCTACGTCGTTTCGGACCACGTCGACGAGATCCACGAGCGCGTCCGCGCCGCCGGTGCGGAGATCACGCTCGGCCTCCACGACACCGACTACGGCTCGCACACCTTCAGCCTCCGCGACCCGGAGGGCAACGCCTGGACCATCGGCACCTACCGCGGGGCGCCGTAGCCGCTGTACGCACCAGGTTTGTCCGAGCGTATACATAGGCTTGCGTTCCGTTCACGGGCTTCATCTGGCAGGCTAGACACGTGTTGCGGCTTGCAGGTGCACGGCTGCTCGATGATCGGGACTATCCGGCGGTCCGTGCCGCGCTCGCCGCCGACCCGGTGGGCAGCTGCATGGTCAGCGCCCGGGTCGAGGCTGCCGGTCTCGACCCGTGGCGGCTCGGTGGTGAGCTCTGGGCGGCCGATTCGCGGCCGATCCGCGCGTCCCGCCTGCAGGGGCTGTGCTTCTCCGGGCCCAACCTGATTCCCTTGCGCGGCAACGCTTCGGCGCTGCGTTCCTTCGCCGACCGGGCGCTACGGCGCCAGCGCAACTGCTCGTCGCTGGTCGGCCCGGCCGAGCAGGTGCTCGGGCTGTGGGACGAGCTGTCCGGGGAATGGGGCCCGGCCAGGGAGATCCGGGACGACCAGCCGCTGATGGCGCTCGACGGGCCGCCGCTGGTCGCGGCCGACCCCCGGGTGCGCGCGGTCCGTCCGGACGAGCTCGAGCGCTACCTCCCGGCCGCCGTGGCGATGTTCATCGAGGAGGTCGGCGTCGACCCGCGCAGCGGCGACGGCGGCGCCAGCTATCGCGCCAGGGTCAGCGAGTTGATCGCGGGCGGGCGCGCGTTCGCCCGGTTCGAGGACGGCGAAGTCGTGTTCAAGGCCGAGATCGGCGCGATGTCGGCCACCGTCGGGCAGATCCAGGGCGTCTGGGTCCATCCGGGACGCCGCGGCGACGGCATCGGCACCGCGGGCACGGCGGCGGTCGCCACCCGCCTGGTCCGCGGCCTCGGCCGCACCGCGAGCCTGTACGTCAACGGCTACAATGCCCCCGCGCTCGCCGCGTACCGCAAGATCGGGTTCAAGCAGGTCGGCCAGTACGCGACCGTCCTGTTCTGACAGCCCTGTTCCGACGGCGCGTTCGCTCTTCCGGGTCGGCGTTGCGGACCCGCGACAGCCACGGCGAACTGGCACCATCCGGGCCCATGCGCCCCGCTCCACCGCGCCCTCGCCACCCTGCCCGACGTCGTACCGCGGGACTCGCGCTGGCGTTGCTGGCCGTCGTCCCCCTCACCGCGTGTGGTGCGCGGGAACCCGACGACGTGCTCGAAGGGTTCCTCGCCGCTGTCGCTTCCGGGGACATCGCCGCGGCGGCGGAGGCGACCGACGCCCCCGCCGCCGCCCGCGCGACGCTGACCCAGGTCCGTACCGCCCTCGCGCCGGAGTCGGTCGAGGTCACCGAACGGCACCTCAACAAGGCGGGCACCTCCGGGACCGGGACCTACCGGCTGACCTGGCGTCTCCCCGGCGGACGGCAGTGGTCCTACGCCGCTTCCGCGCAGGTGCGCTCCGCGCAGGACGGCTGGCAGGTGCACTGGCAGCCGCAGGTCGTCCACCCCGAACTCGAAGACGGCCAGAGCCTCGCGATCCGGCCGGCGCCCGCGCGGCTGGAGCCGGTCCTCGACCGCGACGGCGCTCCGCTGCTGCGGCCGCAACCCGTCGTCGGCGTAGTGGTCGACCCGGCGCAGACCTCGGACGCCGAGGACGTCGCCACCCGGCTCGGCTCCGCGCTGCACGCCGTGGAACCCAGCCTGACCGGGAAGTCGGTGCTCGACGGCATCAAGGCCACCAAACCCGGCGGCGCGTACCCCGTGCTCACCCTGCGCGCGAGCGACTACCAGCGGGTCAAACCGGCGATCCACGACCTGCCCGGCGTGCGCTTCAGCAGCCAGGAGCGGCTGCTCCCGGCCACCCGCGACACCGGGCGCCAGGTGCTGCCCGCGGTGCGGTCTCTCGTCGAGCAGCAGGCAGCGGACGCCGCGGGCTGGCGCGTGGTGAGCCTCGACGCCGGCGGGGGAGAGGCGGGCGAGCTGTACCTGCAGGCCGCGAAGACGCCGCCTGCGGTGACCAGCACACTGAGCGCGAAACTCCAGTCCGCGGCCGAAAAGGCGCTGGAGCCGGTACCGGCGGCCGCGGCGCTCGTCGCGGTGCGACCGTCCACAGGGGACTTACTGGCGGTCGCCCAGAACGACGCGGCCGACGAACAGGGCTCGCTCGCGCTCTCCGGCCGGTTCCCGCCGGGGTCGACGTTCAAGATCGTCACCGCGGCCGCCGCGCTGTCCGCGGGCACGGTGGGCGCCGGCAGTCCCGTCGACTGCCCCGGAACCGCGACGTTCGCCAACCGGACCGTGCCGAACGAGGGAGAGTTCGCCCTCGGTTCCGTGCCGCTCTCGACCGCGTTCGCCCGTTCCTGCAACACGACGTTCGCGCGGCTGGCCACCGACCTGCCGCCCGCGGCGCTCACCGACAGCGCTCGCTCTCTGGGCATCGGGGCGGACTTCGTCGTCCCCGGCCTGACCACGGTGACCGGCTCGGTGCCGCCCGCGGAGACGGTGGCGCAGCGCGCGGAGAACGCGATCGGCCAGGGCACCGTCGTGGCCAGCCCGTTCGGGATGGCGCTCGCCGCGGCCGCCGTCCAGTCCGGCCGGGTCCCCGTGCCGTCGCTGGTGCGGGGGCAGCCGGGGAAGGCGAGCGGCACCGGCCTCGCGCCGCGCCCGGAGGTGCTCGACGCGTTGCGCGGCATGATGCGCGACGTCGTCACCGAGGGCACCGCGACCGGGCTGCGCGACCTCCCGGACGTCCACGGCAAGACCGGGACGGCCCAGTTCGGCGACGGGACGCACGCGCACGGCTGGTTCGTCGGATACGCCGGCGATCTCGCCTTCGCCGTGCTGCTCACCGACGCGGGCTCGTCGAAACCGGCGGTCGAAGCCGCGCGCCGGTTCCTGAAGAGCGGTTCCTGAGGAACACGGCCCGTGCGGGGCGTCGTAGGGTGGAGGGCATGTCCCGTGCTCCATTAACGCCCGGCGTCCAGACGCCGCGCCGCGCCGTCCCCGCCACCATCGCCCGTCCCGAGTACGTGGACAAGCCCGCGCCGAAACGGGACTCCGGCAACGGCGTGCGCACGCCCGAGGTGATCGAGGCCATGCGGGTCGCGAGCCGGATCGCCGCGCAGGCGCTGGAGGAGGGCGGCAAGGCCGTCAAGCCCGGCGCCACCACGGACGACGTCGACAAGGTCGTCCACGAGTTCCTGCTCGACCACAAGGCCTACCCGTCGACGCTGGGCTACCGGCGGTTCCCGAAGTCGTGCTGCACCTCGCTCAACGAGGTCATCTGCCACGGCATCCCGGACTCCACGGTCATCGAGGACGGGGACATCTGCAACATCGACGTCACCGCCTACATCGGCGGCGTGCACGGCGACAACAACGCTACGTTCCTGGCGGGCGACGTCTCCGAGGAGGCCCGGCTGCTGGTCGAGCGCACCCGCGAGGCGACCATGCGCGCCATCAAGGCCGTGCGGCCGGGGCGGCGGCTCAACGTCATCGGCCGGGTCATCGAGTCCTACGCCAAGCGCTTCGGCTACGGCGTCGTCCGTGACTTCACCGGGCACGGCGTCGGCCCCGCCTTCCACACGGCGCCCACCGTGCTGCACTACGAGGAGCCCTCGGTCGAGACCGTGATCGAGGAGGGCATGACCTTCACGATCGAGCCGATGATCACCCTCGGCACCATCGACTACGACATCTGGGACGACGACTGGACCGTCACCACCAAGGACAAGAAGTGGACGGCCCAGTTCGAACACACCCTGGTGGTCACCGCCGACGGCGCGGAGATCCTCACCCTGCCGTAGCGGGCGGCGGCGGGGGGCGGGCCCGGCTCCCCCCCCCCCCCCCCCCCACAGCCCGGGGTGCGGGTTGGGCGCCCGCCCGGGGCGCCCGTAG
>NZ_JBHYIK010000006.1:128529-130797 GCF_042739735.1 Amycolatopsis sp. NPDC059027
ACCCAACCTAGGCGCCCCCCAATTTACCACCACCCCGGGGTCCCCCCCCCCCCGCGCGCCCACCCCCCCCCCCGCCCGGGGGGGGGGGGGGGGGGGGGGGCCGGCGCCCCCCCCCCCCCCCCGCCGCTACAGCTCGTTCTGCTGCTTGCGCGCCAGGCGGTCGAGCAGTTCGTCGAGGAAGCCACAGGCCTCAGCGGCGGCACGGTCCGCGTCCTGGGCGGCGATGGCCTCGACGATCCCGCGGTGCTTGATCTCCTGGGCGTGCTCGGGGTCGTCGAGCGTCGCCGCGACGCTCGCGGTGATCGCCTCCGAGAGTCCCCGGTACAGCTCGGTGAGCAGGGTGTTGTGCCCGCAGCGCACGACCGCGAGGTGGAACTCCGCGTCCGTGCGGGCGAATTCGGCCACCTGCTTGCTCCGCAGGTCGGCGTCGCGCCGGTCCAGCAGCTCGCGTAGTTCCGCGAGATCCTCCTCGGTCCGCGCGGCCGCGGCCAGCCGCGCGCCCTCTACCTCCATCAGCCGCCGGACCTGCAGTACCTCGCGTAGTTCCGCGCCGCACAGCCGCCGGATCGCGCCCGACACCTCACTGGTCGCGCGGACGTAGGTGCCGTCGCCCTGGCGTACCTCCAGCAGGCCGGAATGCGCGAGCGCGCGCACAGCCTCTCGGACGGTGTTACGGCCGACGCCGAGCTGTTCGACCAGCTCGGGTTCGGTGGGGATGCGCTCGCCGATGGGCCATTCCCCGCGCGTCACGGCGCCCCGCAGCTGCTCGATGACCTGGTCCACCAGACCGGCCCGGCGTGTCGTGGCCAAAGGCACAGAGTAATCCCTTCATCCAATCATCCTACGTATGTAATAGTAGCCGACGTGCGTGTCGATTCCCGTGGTTCCGTCCCGTCCTCCTCCGTCGAATCCCGCTCCGCGGAGCCGGGATATGCCGAGCGTCTCGAACTCGAACTCGAAGGCGCCGTGGAAGACGTGGGACCCCGCCGCGCCGGTGTCATCGCGGGTGGGGTGCTGCTGGCCGTCGCGGTGGTGCTCACCGCGCTGAACCTGCGCCCCGCCATCACCAGCGTCGGGCCGCTGCTGGGCGAGATGCGGGACGGCCTCGGCGCCTCGTCGATCTGGGCCGGCGTGCTGACCACGCTGCCCGGCCTGTGCTTCGCCGCCGCCGGGATGGCGGCGCCGCTGCTCTCCCGGCGGTTCGGCATCGGCACGGCGATCGGGGCCGCGCTGGCGGTGCTGACGGTCGGGCTGGTGCTGCGCGTGCTGGACGGACCGTACGTCGTCCTCGGTGGCACCCTGGTCGCGACGGCGGGGATCGCGCTGATCAATGTGCTGATCCCGGTGGTCATCAAGGACTCCTTCCCCGCCCGCATCGGCATGATGACCGGTGTCTACACCGCCGCGCTCCAAGGCGGCGGCGCGCTCGGCTCGGCGCTCACCCCGCCGCTGGACACCGCGCTCGGCGGCTGGCGGCAGGCGCTCGGCAGCTGGGCGGTGCTTGCCGGGATCGCGTTCTTCGCTTGGATTCTCGCAGCCCGGGGCACCGGACGGGCCCCGCGGCCCGAGGTTTCCGCCAGGGGGAGCAGCCGATCGCTGCTGCGTGTCCCCTTGGCCTGGATCGTGACGATCTTCTTCGGGCTCCAGGCCTTCCTCGCCTACGTCGTGATGGGCTGGCTGCCGCAGGTCCTGATGGACGCCGGTGTCAGCAAGGGCGACGCGGGCCTGCTGCTCGGCCTGATCTCGATCATCGCCGTCCCGATCAGCCTCCTCGTGCCGCCGGTGGCCGCGCGGCAGGGCAGCCAGAGCCTGTGGATCGTCGCGCTCGGGCTGTGTGGTTTCGCCGGGATGGTCGGGCTGCTCGTCGCGCCGGCGGCGGTACCGCTGCTGTGGAGCCTGCTGGTCGGCCTGGGGATGAGCGTTTTCTCGCTCGCGCTCACCGTGATCGCGCTGCGGGCGAGGAGCGGCGAGGACACCGCGCGGCTGTCCGGGATGGCGCAGGGCTTCGGCTACCTGCTGGCCGCGCTCGGCCCGTTCCTCTTCGGCACGCTGCACGACGTGACCGGCGGCTGGACGATCCCGTGGCTGGTGATGTTGGTGGTCTACGTCGCGCAGATCGCCTTCGGTTTCCTGGCCGGACGCCGCCGCTACATCTGAGCCCCGGGGTTGTGGGGCCCCCCGGGCGCCGTAGGGGGGGCGGAACCGCGCCGAGGCGGGCGGCGGGGCGCCGGGGGGGGGGGGGGGGGGGGGTAAAACACACCCCGCCCC
>NZ_JBHYIK010000006.1:130807-137204 GCF_042739735.1 Amycolatopsis sp. NPDC059027
CGCTTTCAGTGCGCTGAAAGCGTCCTTCGGCTCGTCTGGCGCGACTTCGGTGCGTGGCGCGCCGCACCGAGGGACGCCCTTGGTGCGTTCAGTGCGGCTAGGGCGTCCCTCGGCGCGTCTGGTGCACCGAAGGCGTCCCTCGGCTCATCCGCGTCCCGGGCCCTCCCGGTCTTCCGGCTCCTGGCGGCGCGGTCATGTCCCGAACGCGCCGTTCGGGACGTTGATCGTCCCTTGCGCGTCGTTCAGGACACCGCCATCGCTTCAGCGTTCCGCCGCGCTACGAAAACCGCCCCTGAAACCCAGCAAATCCACGAATCCCGCAACAGGAAGCCCATCCACAGCCCCCGGCGATTGTGGACAACTTCCGTTCCCCAGCGCCGGAAACCGGGTTCTGTCGTACCCCGGCGATAGACTGCTGTCGGGGTCGCCCCCCAGGGCGGGTGGGGGGACACCCTGGTGATGGGGGCGCGGAGCGCGTCAGTCCAGGGGCAGGTTGAGCAGGGCGTTCTCGACGAGTTCCGGCATGGCGGGGTGGATCCAGTACTGGCCGCGCGCCATGCTGCGCGCGTCGAGGCCGAAGCTCATCGCCTGGATCAGCGGCTGGATCACCGTCGAGGCCTGCGGGCCGATGATGTGCGCGCCGAGGATCAGGCCGGTCGCCGGGTCCGCCAGGAGCTTCGCGAAGCCGGTGGTGTCCTCCATCGCCCAGCCGTAGGCGATCCCGGCGTAGTCCTGCTTCGAGACCACAAAGGACACTCCCCGCTCGCGCGCGGCCTGTTCGGTCAGGCCGACCGACGCCACCTGCGGCGAGGTGAACACCGCGTGCGGGACGAACCGGTGGTCCGCGGCGATCGGGGCGTCCGGGTTCAGCAGATTGTGTTGCACCACCCGGGTTTCGTGGTTCGCGACGTGCTTGAGCTCGTGCGGTGAGGAGAGGTCGCCGAGTGCGTAGACGCCGTCCACGACCGTCCGCTGGTACTCGTCGACGGCGACGTGCCCACTGTCCACAGTGGTCACTCCGGTGGCGTCGAGGCCGAGCAGGTCGGAGTTCGGGGTACGCCCGGTCGCGATCAGCAGCTGCTCCGCCTCGACGGTTTCGGCGCCCCGCGGCCCCTCCAGGTCCAGCGCGATCCCGGCCTCGGTCCGCCGGGCCCGCACTGTCTTGCGGTCCAGCCGGACGTCGAAGCGCTGTGACGCCAGTTCGGTGAACCGCGCGCTGACGTCCTCGTCCTCCGAGCGCAGCAGCGCCCCCGAGCGGTTGACCACGGTCACCGCGACCCCGAACGAGGCGAAGACATGGGCGAATTCGGCCGCGATGTACCCGCCGCCGAGGATCACGATGCTCGCGGGCAGCTCGTCGAGCCGCATCACGGTGTCGGAGGTGTGGTAGCCGACGTCGGCCAGCCCCGGCACGTCCGGGATCACCGGGCGCCCGCCCGCGGCGAGCACGAACCGGTCCGCGGTCAGCACCTCGTCGGGACGCCCGTCCGGGAACGAGACCCGGAGCTCCTTGTGCCCGGTGAACCGTCCTTCGCCCTCGTACAGATCGACGTTCGCGTTGTCCTCGTGGCTGCGGCGGTAGTCGGCGCCACCGGCGGCGATCGGGTCGATCCGGCCGAAGATCCGGTCCCGGACGTCACGCCAGCGCACCCCGAGCAGCTCCTCGTCGACACCGAGGCGCGCGCTCTTCGAGGGCGTCGCGGCGACGTCGGCCGCGTGCACGAACATCTTCGTCGGGATGCAGCCGACGTTGAGGCAGGTACCCCCGAACGTGCCCTTCTCGACTATGGCGGTCTTCCAGCCGGCGAACCGCGGGTCGAGGATCGAGTTACCCGAGCCGGTCCCGACGATCACCAGGTCGTAGTGGGGCACGTTTGTCATCCTTCGCGTGAGAAGCCGGTCGTTCACCCTAGCCAACCCCGGGAACCATGCCGATGTTCCCGCCGGGGTGACGGCTGGGTGGCGACGCAGCGCAGGGAAACCACCCGTTCCAGTGACACCATTTCGGGCTTTCGCCGACTAGGGTATGCGCAGCCGCTCGTGTACACGCTGGAGTCGTCCAGCTCCCGAGTGCTCGCGCCGCACAGCCCAGTACCCCGGTGAAGGGATCGACTCATGCCCAAGACCTCGCGCCGCCCCTGGCTGCTCGCGGCCGGAGCGCTGCTGCTCACCGCGGCGGTGGTGCCGGTCGTGGTCGGTAACGCGATCGCGCAGGACACCGGCGGCGTCGAACCCCGGATAGTGGGCGGCGACAAGGCGTCGCTGGCCGATCACCCGTACGCGGTGTACCTGACCGACAGCAACAACTACCAGTACTGCGGCGCGGTCATCGTCAGCTCGACCACGGTGGTCACCGCGGCGCACTGCGCGGCGGCGGTCAAGCAGGACGAGGTCCGGGTCGTCGCGGGCAGGGAGGACAAGCGGTCCTCCGACGGCAAGGTGTTCAAGGTGTCGAAGATGTGGACGCACCCGGACTTCACCCGGCCGGAGAAGGGTGACGACATCGCGGTGCTGACCGTGGCGGGCAGGCTGCCGTACCGGCCCGCGAAGGTCGCCACGTCCGCCGACGGCGACGCCTACCGCGAGGGTACGAAGGCCACCGTGCTCGGCTGGGGCCGCGTCTCCGACGGCGGCGACCGCTCGGACTACCTGCGCAGCGCCGTCGTCCCGGTGACCAGTGACGCGACCTGCAAGAGCGGGTACGACGTGTACGACGCGAAGAGCATGGTCTGCGCCGGCTACCCGAAGGGCGGCATCGACGCCTGCACCGGCGACTCCGGCGGCCCGCTGGTTGTCGGGGACACGCTGATCGGCATCGTCTCCTACGGCGTCGGCTGCGGCCAGCCCGGGAAACCCGGCGTCTACACCCGGGTCGCCACCTACGCCGACCAGATCGCCGAGCACGAGCAGCCCCGCCTGTTCGGCTGACCGGAGCGGCGGGGTGTGCTAAGCAGAAGCGTGCACACCCCGTTCATCGCCTCCGGTCCCGAACTCACCGCCGAGCAGCTGCACGACATCCTGCGGCTGCGCGTCGACGTCTTCGTCGTGGAACAGAAAGCCGCCTATCCCGAAGTGGACGGACGGGATCTCGAGCCCGGTACCAGCCACCTGTGGTTCGAGGGGGAGGACGGCGTCGACGCGTATCTGCGAGTGCTGTCCGATCCGGACGAAGTGCTGCGCATCGGGCGCGTGTGCACGACGAAGGAAGCCCGTGGCCGGGGGCTCGCGGCGCGGCTGATGGAGGTCGCGCTCGTCGAGCACGGGGACGCCGACTACGTGCTCGACGCCCAGACGTACGCGCGGGGTTTCTACGAGCGCTTCGGATTCATCGCCGAGGGCGAGGTGTTCGAGGACGAGGACGGCATCCCGCACATCACGATGTGGCGCCGCGCGGAGCCGTCGCGCTGATCACCTTCACCGCTTTGTCCACATCGGACTCGGCGAGATCGGCGCGCGCGGTCAGCCGCAGCCGCGAAACCCCGTCCGGCACCGACGGCGGCCGGAAGCACCCGACGCGCACACCCTGCTCGGCACACGCCGCCGCCCAGGACGCCGCCGCTTCCGCGGACGGCGCCTTCAGGGAGATGACGGCCGCTTCGGGCAGGCTGACCCGGAAACCGGCTGACATGAGCTGACCGGCGATGGTGCCCGCCGCGTCGACGACCTTTGCCGCGAGGTCCGGCTCCGCCTTGAGGACACCGAGTGCGGCGAGCGCGGCGGCGGCGTTCGCCGGGGCGAGCGCGGCGTCGAAGATGAAGCTGCGCGCGGATTCGACGAGATGCCGGATCACCCGGCGTGGCCCGAGCACCGCACCGCCTTGCGTACCAAGGGAATTCGACAGCGTGATGGTGGTGACGACGTCGGGCGCGCCGGCCAGCCCCGCCGCGTGCGCCGCGCCGCGCCCGCCCTCGCCGAGCACGCCGAACCCGTGCGCGTCGTCGATCAGCAACGCCGCGCCGTGCGCCCGGCAGGACTCGGCGAGTTCGCCCAGCGGCGCCAGGTCACCGTCCACGGAGAACACCGAATCGGTGACCACGAGCGCCCGCGGTTTGCGGCGCGTCGCCAGCGCGTGCTTGATCGCCGACGGCGCGCCGTGCGCCACCGCCGCCACGTCCGCGCGCGAGAGCCGGCAGCCTTCGATGAGCGAGGTGTGGATGTGCTTGTCGGTCACGATCGCCGCGTCGGCGCCGGAGAGCGCGGTGACCGCGCCGAGGTTCGCGGTGAACCCGGAGGAGAACACCAGCGCGGCCTGCGCGCCGCAGAACCGCGCCAGCTCGTGCTCGAGTTCGGTGTGCAGCTCGGTGGATCCGCTGACCAGGCGGGAGCTGGTCGCCCCGGCACCCCAGCGCAGCGCGGCGGCCGCGGCCGCCCCGGCGACCCGCTTGTCCCTGGCCAGGCCGAGATAGTCGTGCCCGGCGAGGTCCAGTTCGTGGTCCTGGGCGGGGCGGGGCCGCAGTTTGCGCGTCAGGCCCGCACCGGCTCGCTTCTCGGCTTCGGCGTCGAGCCAGTCGAAGACCTGGTCGGGCGGGAGCTGGGGAGGGACCGGTGCGTTCACGTCCCGCAGTCTCCCACCCGGCGCGTCACGGCGGGCCGACCGGGTGCAGCGTGTCCGTGAGCCGCAGCCAGCGGGTGATCCCGAGTCCCCGCAGGAACTCGTGGTCGTGCGAGACCACCACGAGCGCCCCGCCGAACGCCGTCAGCGCGCTCGTCAGCTGCCGGACACTGGCCAGGTCGAGGTTGTTCGTCGGCTCGTCCAGGATCAGCAGCCGCGGCGCGGGTTCGGCCAGCAGCAGCGTCGCCAGCGTCGCGCGGAACCGCTCACCGCCGGACAGGCTGCCCGCCGGACGGTCCGCGTTCTTGCCCCGCACCAGGAATCGGGCCAGCAACGCCCGCGCGGTGTTGTCCGGCACGGACGGCGCCGCGCGCCGCACGTTCCCGACGGCGGAAACTTCGTCGTCGAGCAGGTCCAGCCGTTGCGGGAGCATCCGGACCGGGACCAGCACCTCGGCCTCCCCGGCGAGCGGGGCCAGTGCACCGGTGAGCGTTCGCAGCAGCGTGGTCTTCCCGGCGCCGTTCGCGCCGAGGATCGCGATCCGCTCGGGACCGCGGACGTCGAGATCCACGACCGGCCCGTTGCGCAGCTCCACCCCGTTCAGCCGCAGTACCTCCTTGCCCGCGGGGACCGTCGTCGCGGGCAGGTCGACGCGGATGACGTCGTCGTCGCGGACGGCGTCCTCGGCGCTCTTGAGCCGTTCGGTCGCCCGCGCCAGCCGATCCGTGTGCAGGATCCGGTGTTTCCCGGCCGCGATTTCGGCGTCCTCCTGGCGTTTGCGCATCCGGACCTTGGGCTCGCGCTTGTTCTCCCACTGCTTACGGGCGTAGCGCTGTCGCCGCGCGAGCTTGACGTGTGCTTCGGCGAGTTCGCGTTTCTGCCGCGCGAAATCGGCTTCGGCGACCCGGACCCGGCGTTCGGCCGCCTCCTGTTCGGCGGCGAGCGCGGTCTCGAACGCGGTGAGGTTCCCGCCGAACACGGTGACGTCGTGCTCGCGTACCTCGCCGATCCGGTCGACGAGGTCGAGCAGCTCGCGATCGTGCGAGACGACCACGAGCGTGCCCGGCCACTGCCGGACCGTGTGGTGCACGATCTCCCTGGCGCGGCGGTCGAGGTTGTTGGTCGGCTCGTCCAGCAGCAGCACGTCCGGACGGCGCAGCAGCTGCGCCGCCAGGCCGAGCAGGACGAGTTCGCCGCCGGACAGCTCCCCGGCCCTGCCGTCCAGCGGGACGGCGTCGAGGCCGAGCTGGTCGAGTGTGGCGCGAGTGTGCTTCTCGACGTCCCACTGGTCGCCGATCACCGCGAACAACCGCTCGTCGGTGTCCCCGCTTTCGACGGCCGAGATCGCCGCGCGGATCGTGGCGATGCCGAGCAGGTCGTCGATCGGGCGGTCCGGATCGAGGACGAGGTCCTGCCGCAGGTACGCGAGCCTGCCGCGCACCCAGACCGACCCGGCCGACGGCGTCAGCGCTCCGCTGATCAGCCGCAGCAGGGTGGATTTGCCCGTGCCGTTGCCACCGATCAGGCCGGTGCGGCCGGGACCGAGGGTGAACGTGGTGTGGTCGAACACCGGCCCGCCGTCGGGCCAGGCGAAAACGAGGTCGGAAACGACAATGGACGAAGACATACGGGACTCCTCAAAGGCTTTTTCGGCTTGGCTAAGCGAAAAACCCTCAGAAGATCAACGTCCCGGCACCCTTCGACGACAACACCGACCGACCCAACCTAGCCACCCGCCCACGCCGCGGCAAACCCTTTACCGGGCCGGGACGAGGGTAAAGAGAAAGGTAGTGAAGGAGAAAAGGAAACAACACAAGCGCTGTGGCCAAGAGAAAAACGAAGCGC
>NZ_JBHYIK010000006.1:137214-141533 GCF_042739735.1 Amycolatopsis sp. NPDC059027
ACCCCGTCGCCCGGGCGGGCCCCCCCCACCCGGCGTGTCCCGCCCAGACCCCCCCCCAACCCCGCTCCACCGCTACCTGATCACGCGAGTTCGCCGTTCGGGCTCAGCTGTCGAAGCGGCGGGGGCGGCGGCCCGGACGCTGCGGGCGGCCTCCGCCGTTGCCGCCACCGTTGCCGAAGCGCGGGCGACGGCCGTTGAAGCCGCCGGGGCGGCCTTCGCGGTGACCGTGGTCCTCGTGCGAACCCTGGCCGTAGCCGCCGCGGTCGCCGCCACGACGCTCGCCGTAGCCGCGGTTGTTGTCACGGGAGCCGAAGCCGCGGCCGCCGGAACGGCGCGGGGACTCGCGGCGACGCTCGACCACGGGCTCGCCGCTGGGCTCGCGGGCGCCGGTGATCTCGGTCAGCGCGGGGTCGTCCGGCCGGATCATGGTGGACTCGGCGCGGACACCGGCCCGGTCGGTCATCCGGCGGACGGTGCGCCGCTGGTCGTTGGTGACCAGCGTGACCACGACACCCGACGCCCCGGCGCGCGCGGTGCGGCCGGCGCGGTGCAGGTAGTCCTTGTGGTCGGCGGCCGGGTCGACGTGCAGCACCAGCGAGACGTCGTCGACGTGGATGCCGCGCGCGGCCACGTCGGTGGCCACCAGCACCGGGGTGTAGCCCTCCTTGAAGTCGGCGAGCACCCGGTTGCGCTGGCCCTGCGTCTTGCCGCCGTGCAGCGCTCCCGCGTGCACGCCCTGCTCACGCAGCCGCTCGGCGAGCCGGTCGACGTGGTGCTTGGTGCGCACGAACATGATCGTGCGGCCCTCGCGAGCGCCGATCCGCGTCACGACGTCCTGCTTGTCCTGGTGGGACACCTGGAACAGGTGGTGGTCCATCGTGGTCACGCTCGCGGTCGACGGCGCGACCGAGTGGGTCACCGGGTCGGCGAGGTACTGCTTCACCAGCTTGTTGACGTCACCGTCGAGCGTCGCGGAGAACAGCAGCCGCTGCCCGCCGGGCGGGGTGAGGTCGAGGATCTCGCGGACCTGCGGCATGAAGCCCATGTCCGCCATCTGGTCGGCCTCGTCGAGCGCGATGAAATTGCAGTCGCCGAGGTTCGCGGTGCCCTGCCGGACGTGGTCCGACAGCCGGCCGGGGGTGGCGATGAGCAGGTCGACGCCGCGGGCCAGCGAGTCGGCCTGACGGCCGAAGGCCATCCCGCCGACGGCGGTGCGGCACCACAGGCCCATGGCCTTGGCCAGCGGGGTCAGCGAGTCGGCCACCTGCATGGCCAGCTCGCGGGTCGGCACCAGCACGAGCGCGCGCGGGCGCTTCGGCCGGGCCTTGCCGCCGTCGAGCCGGGCCAGCATGGCCAGGCCGAACGCCAGCGTCTTGCCGGAACCGGTCTGCGCGCGGCCGAGGACGTCACGCCCGGCCAGCGCGTCGGGGATGGTGGCCGACTGGATCGGGAACGGCTTGTCGATCCCGGCGGCGGCCAGCGCGCGCAGCAGTTCCTCGGGGAGGCCCAGCTGGGCGAAGGTCTTGGTGACCACGGTCTCCACCGCGTCGTCGCGCAGCATTCCGGCGTCCGCGGAAGCGGGACGGCCGGTGTCCGCGCCGCGGTGACGCGGCTTGCGTCCCCGGGGACGGTCCACGCGCGCGGAGGAAGGGCCATGGTTGAACGTGACTGTCACAAATGCCTCTCGGACGTGGTACGTCGCAAGGAGGCCCGGGCTGTCCGCGCGCAGGCGGACAAGATGGTGTGCGGTGGGCGTTCACAGGGACGAACCCGGCACACCGTGTGGTCGACACCGCGCGCCGCTTTGGTCATTTCGGATACCGCGAGCCATTCGGCTGGCTTTGGAGGCGACGGACACCAACTCATCCACGCCGCCGGTTGCGGTCTGTCATCACTGTACCGGAGTCCTCGCTGCGACTTCGCATCGAGGCGCCCGGGTGTGGGCAACGCCGCAGCCACGCCCGGTGCCCGCGGCCGCGGCGTCACCCGTTCAGCCGAGCCCGGCGACCTTCGTCAGCTCCCCGAGCAGGTCGTCGATCGCCGTGACCTGCTCGGAAAGCCCCCGCGCGTGGAACCATCCCGCGAGGTTGCGGACATCGCGGGCGAGGAACTCCAGACCGCCGGGGTTGGCCACGACGTCGACCACCTGCGGCAGGTCGATCACCATGAGCCTGCCCTCGTGCACGAGCAGGTTGTACGCCGAGAGGTCACCGTGGGCGACGCCCTCGCCGGCGAGCAGCTCCAGGGCCGCGACGGCCTGGCGCCACAGGCCGGCCAGTTCGCCGGGTCCGGGCCGGAGCTGGGCCAGCCGGGGCGCCGCCGCGCCTTCGTCGTCCCCGAGGAACTCCAGCAGTACTTCGGTCCCGTTGCGCTGCACCGGATACGGGACCGGTGCCCCCATCGTCCACAGGCGACACAGCGCGGCGAACTCGGCGGCCGCCCACTGTTCGGCGATCAGGTTGCGGCCGAAGGTCGTGCGGCCCGCCATCGCGCGGTTCTCCCGTGACCGGCGCATGCGCCTGCCTTCGAGATAGCCCGCGTCCCGATGGAACAGCTTGTGCTCGTCACTGCGGTACCGCTTGGCAGCGAGCAGGACGCCGTCGGTGCCGGGCAGGTTGCGGCGCAGCAGGTGGACGTCGGCCTCCTTCCCGGTCTTGAGCACGCCGAGGTCGGTGTCGACCGCGCCGAGCCCGGTGATCACCCAGTCCGGCCGGGGGAGCGGGCCCTGCTCGGCCTCGTCCCAGGTGGTCCAGCGGTCGGCGCCGTCGGGCAGCGCCGTTTCGGTGTAGGCGTCCTCGCGCAGCCGATCGAGGCGGACGCGTTCGCTTTCGGTGATCCTGCCGGCCCGCTCGGGCCCGGGTTGGCGGTTGCGGCGGGCGCGCCGGGCCAAGCGGTCGAAACGGTCGTTGAATTCGTGCTCTTTGTGGTCTTCGTCGAAATCGTGCTGACGCACTGGTGGGTTCTCCTGGTTCAGGGATGCCCCACCGGGCGCGCGGAAGACGCGGATCAGCCTCGGGGGGCGGGTGGACGGGTGCGGGCAGCACCCAGGACGGTCATCGCCATCGGGGCCACCTCCCTCGTTCTCCACCGGCTCCCTGCCGGATCGCGCAGAGCATCCCGCACCCCCGCGAGCACGCGCAACCGAATTAACCGCGAGCCGGTAAGCGTTGAACCGCACCGCGCGGCTGGGGCAGGGTCCCGGTATGCGTGTGATCGTGATCGGCAGTGGCATCGCGGGCGCGGCGACGGCGTATCACCTGGTCCGTCGCGGCGCGGAGGTCGTCGTGGTGGACGCCGGGCTGGCCGGGACGGCGACCGCGGCGGGCGCGGGGATCGTCAGCCCGTGGACCTCGCATTGGGAGGACGCGCTCTTCCCGCTGGCGTCGGCCGCCGCGGCGTACTACCCCGGACTGGCCGGGCAACTCGCCGAGGAGACCGGTGAGGCGTCGTCGTACGAGGTCGTGGGCGGAATGCTCGTCTCCGAAGACGAAAGCGAACTCGGCGAAAGGGAACGGCGTCTCACCGAGCGGGCGGCGATCGCGCCGGGCGCGGGGAAGATCCGGCGGCTCGACCCGGTACAGGCGCGGGAGTTGTTCCCGCCGCTGGCGCCGGAACTGGGCGCGGTCCACCTGTCCGGTGCGGCCAGGGTCGACGGACGTCAGGTGCGCCAGGCGCTGCTCACGGCGTCGCGGCGCCGGGGCGCGCGCCTGGTGGCGAGTCACGCCCGGTTGTCGCCGCGGCCCGGCAAGGCGCCGCGAGTCCTGACCGGCGGCGAGGTCTTCGACGCTGACGTCGTGGTGGCGGCCGCGGGCGCGTGGACCGCGGATCTGGTGGCGCAGCTGGGAATCCGGGTCCCGGTGACACCGCAGCGGGGGCAGATCAGCCATTTCGACGTACCGGCGAAGACGTCGGCGTGGCCGGTCGTGCTGCCGCGGACGAGCCACTACCTGCTGGCGTTCCCGGGCTCGCGGGTCGTCGCCGGGGCGACCCGGGAATCCGGCGCGGGCTTCGACCACCGGGTCACCGCTGCCGGGCAGCGCGAGGTGCTGGAGCACGCGCTCGCCGTCGCGCCGGGCCTGGCCGACGCGACGCTGGCCGAGACGCGGGTGGGCTTCCGGCCGGGCACGCCGGACGGGGTGCCGGTACTCGGACGGGCGGCGGACGGCCTCGTGCTCGCCACCGGGTTCGGCGCGGCGGGACTGACGCTGGCGCCGTTCGCCGGGAAGCTCGTGGCCGCGCTCGCACTCGGCGAGGACGCCGGGTTCGACCTGAGCGTCTGCGCCCCGGACCGGTGAGGCCCCCCCCGATCCGGGGGCGGA
>NZ_JBHYIK010000006.1:141543-177817 GCF_042739735.1 Amycolatopsis sp. NPDC059027
GGCCCCGCGCCCCCCCCCCGCCCCCCCCCCGCCCCCCCGCGCCCCCCCCCCCCCCCCCCCCCCCCCCGGTCCAGGTGGTCATCCGCTCAGGCGCTGGGCCACGGCGGACGGCAGTTCTGGCGCGGCAACGGCTGCGAGGCGTTGGTGTACACCCCGTCGGCGATGGTGTCGCCCATGATGGACCGGCCGTCCGTCGGCCGGGTCCACTGATAACACTGGTGCTGCGCGAAATATCCGCCCGGTGCTTCGAGGGTGTCGAAATGGCAGACGCCGTCGGTCTCGATGCAATAGCGGATGAACGGGATACCGCCGAAGTTGGGACGGCCGGGGCCGAACGAAACATAGCCGCCGAACGGCGACGGCGCGCCCATCCCCGCCGGGAGCACCGCGCTGATCCCGCGTCCCGGCGGGCCGACCGGCTGCATCGGGTCCGCGAAGATCTTCGCGGTGAAGCGCGACTTGTCCACGCCGAGCTTTCCGTCGGCGATGTCGTTGAGCACCAGGTTCGCGACGATCGCGCCCTGCGAATAGCCAACGACGGTGAACTCGGCCCCGGGGTTCTCCGCGAAAGCGCTCTGGACGACGCGGTTGCCCTCCTCGTGGCCACGGGCGACGCTCTGGTCCATCGGTGTCTGGTCGCAGCCCGGCAGCCCCGCGGCACCGGCCGGGTAGTGCACGACCCGCCGGATGCCGCCGCGCAGCCAGGCGTCGTTGTACACATTTCCGGCGCCGTCACAGGTGCCGCCGACGAGAATGTAGTAATGGGCCCCCTCGGCCTGCGCGGTCGAAGCCGTGGCGCCGAGCAGCCCGGCGACCAGGGTGGCGACAGCCGTGCCGATCACCGCCACCCATTGAGGTTTCTTCATGTGAGCGTTCCTTCCCCGCCGAATACGCTGTTGTGTCGGGAAAAGGGAAAGTTATCCACGAACCATGAAATCCTGATGACATGTCTTTTCGTGACACTTTCGAGTGAACGCCTGCCGGTGTCTTCCGGTCCGTGAATGCCTCCCCGTGCACGCCGACACCGGGTGATGCTGTCGGCGTGGGCGGGAGGCCCTGAGTACTTCCGCCGCCTCCCAGGGGCGCCCTTGTCGCACTCCGGGCCCGGCAGACCGAAGGCGTCCTTCGGCGCATTCGGCAGCACCCACGGCCCCAGGCCTCTTAGTGAGAAAACCTCGATGTGGCATTCATGGACCTACCTGGCGTTTTCCGTGGCGATCCGGATCAACGTCGCCAGCAGGCGCTCGTACAGCACCGCGCCGAGCACGGCGCGCACCGCGAACTCCGCGCGATCCTCGGGTGCGGGCAGCAGGGGCAGTTGCTGCGCGGCGATCGTCTTGGCCGCGTCCAGATAGGGCCCGAGCTTGTCCGGGTCGGCGGGCAGGCCGATGCGGCGCAGTCCGGCGAGGGCGCGGGCGAGCTGGTCCCGTCCGTCCGAAGTGGACTTCCAGCCTTCGTGGGCCAGTAACGTTTCGGCGCCCGTGCGGTCGCCGAAGCCGTCGTCGTGCGCCGTGCTGCGGGCGTCGGGCGTGGCCGCGTACATCGCCGCGGCGAGGAGGTCCTGCGCGGGGAGGCTCTCGTTGTCGATGGCGTCGAGCAGGTGCCGGATCCGGGCGATGGGGACTTCGCCGGTCTCCACGAGCGTGCGGATCAGCAGCAGGCGGGTGAGGTGGTCCTCGCCGTACTCGGCCTTGGTCTCGCCGAGCGGCTCGCCCTTGGGGAGCAGCCCTTCGCGCAGGTAGTACTTGATCGTCGGGATGGACACGTTCGCCCGCAGGCTCAGTTCCTTGACCTTCACGCCGCTCCTCTTGACTGGATACCCGCACTATCCTACGTTGGATAGTGCGGGTATCCAGAGATGACCCGCTTCGTCACAGGCAGGGGAGCCTTCATGACCACGAAAACTGTGCTCGTTTCCGGCGCGGGGGTCGCCGGAGTCACGCTGGCGTACTGGCTCGGCCGGTACGGCTTCGATGTCACCGTCGTCGAGCGCGCGGGCGCGCCGCGCCGGGGTGGGCAGGCCATCGACATCCGGGGCGCCGCGCTCGACGTCGCCGAACGCACGGGCGTGCTCGACGACGCGCGCGCCGTCGCCACCGACATCACCGGTATGGCCTATGTGGACGCTCAGGGGGAGCGGATCGCCTGGATGGACGGCACGTTCGGTTCCTTCGATCCGCTCGACGTCGAGATCCTCCGTGGCGATCTGCTCGCCTTGCTCGACGAACGGGCGGGCGCGCACGCGGAGTTCGTGTTCGGCGACGCCGTCACCGCGCTGACCGAAACTCCCGAGGGCGTCGACGTCACCTTCGCCCGGTCCGCGCCGAAGACCTTCGACGTGGTGCTCGGCGCCGACGGCCTGCATTCCCCGGTGCGGGACCTGGCCTTCGGTGAGGACAGCGCCGTGCTGCACGACCTCGGCGTCGTGCTCTCCACGTTCACCGTGCCGGACCGCTGGGGCCTGGACCGGACGCAGCGGACTTTCGTCGAACCGGGCCGGGTCGCGACCGTGTCGGACACCCGGGTCGACGGTGAGGCCCGTGCCACCCTGATGTTCCCGGCACACGGGCGTGCGTATGACTACCGCGACGTCGAGAGCCAGTACGCGTTGCTGTCCGAAGTGTACGAAGGGGCTGCCTGGGACGTGCCGTTCCTGCTGGAGCAGGCGCGCCGGGCGCCGGACTTCTACCTCGACGCCTGCGCGCAGGTGCGGCTGGATCACTGGTCGGCCGGCCGGGTCGCGCTGGTCGGCGACGCGGCGTGTGCCGGTTCGCCATTGTCCGGGCAGGGGACGAGCGTGGCGCTGGTCGGTGCCTACGTGCTCGCCGGGGAACTCGCGGCCGCGCACGGCGACCACCGCCTGGCGTTCACGCGGTACGAGGAACGGCTGCGGGAGTTCTCCCGGCTCAACAACAAGTTCGCGCTCGGCATGGCGAAACGGGTCGCGCCGGGCACGCCGTGGCAGACCCGGCTGCACCTGTGGCAGATCAGGATGATCCCGTACACGCCGGGCAAGAACCTGGTCTTCAAGCTGATCGGGCGGCAGGTGCGGAAGGCGGCCACGGCGGTCGTCGTGCCGGACTATCCGGTACCGGAGGTCAGTCCCCGGTGAGCAGTTCCAGCGCGTGCTCGCCGGTGCGTTCGACCACCAGCCCGGCCTTGGTGATCACCTTGACAAGTTGCTCCACAGTGGACGGTTCGGCCCTGGTGGTGGCCAGCACCGCGGCGAGCCTGCCCTTGTAGGCCTTGTTGAAATGGCTCACCGTGGTGCGGTTTCCGTGCGCGTCCTCGGTCACCACGCGCACGGTCACCGCGTCCGGCCGCAGCTTGGCGAACGCCGAGTAGGTGCCGGAGCGCAGGTCCACGATCAGGCCCTCGATCTCGTGCAGCACGGGTTCGAGGACGGGCTTCCACAGGCCGCGGACGGTGCCCAGCCCCGGGACCGTGTTGCCGCCGGAAAGCCGGTACGCCGGGATCGGGTCGGTGGCGGAGACCACGCCGAACAGCGAGGACGTGATGGCCAGCCGTCGCTGGGCCTTCGCCAGTCCCGCCTTCGTGAAGCCGCGGACGTCGAGCGCGTCGTAGAGCACGCCGGTGTAGCGGCTGAGTGCCGGCATGGTGGGCGAGGTCCAGAGCCGGGCGTTGCGGGTGACCTCGTCGCTCTGCCGGGCCGAGATGCCGAGCGCGGCGAGGCTGGCCGGGACGTCGCGGGCGAGGTCGGCCAGCGCGTCGGCCAGTTTCGCCCGTACCGGGTTCAGCTCGGGGAAGGACAGCGCGGCCAGGTCGAGCGCCGGGCCGTTGCCGCCGTCGGCCTTGGTCTCGGAAGGGGGGAGGAGCACGAGCACACCCTGAGCGTAATCGGGGGAAATCCGGGTGCGCGGGCCGGTACGGATGCTTAGCCTCGCGTGATGGATCTCCTCTGGCGGCCGCTGACCCTCGACGACGCCCCGGCGATGGCCGAACTGGTCGCGATCACGGAAAAGGTCGAGCCGACCGGCGAGCACTACGACGCCGCGGACCTGCGGGAGCTGATGAGCAGCCCGAACGTCGACCTCACCGGGGCTTCGACCAGCGGCTGGGACGGCGAGCGACTCGTCGCTTCCGGCATCGTGATCCGCCGGGGCTCCGCGGATCCGGCGCACATGGTGCGGTTCGAAGCGCTCACGCATCCGGATTACCGCGATGACGCGCTGGGCGAACACCTCATGGCGTGGTTCGCCGAGTCGGCGAAGCGGGTGCACGAAAAGGCGTTCCCTGGCGCACCATTGGAGCTGCACGCCGCCGCGCACGAGGATCAGCGGTGGTTCGCGGGAACGCTGGAGCGCGCCGGGTTCCGGCATCTGCGGTCCTTTGTGGACATGCGGGCCGATCTCGCGAGCCTGCCCCCGGCACGGCCGCTCCCGCCGGGGTTCGAGCCGGTGCCGTATGCCGGACGCTACGACGAACTCACCCGGCTCGCGCGCAACGCCGTCTTCGCCGACCACTGGGGCTCGGCCGAACAGTCGCCCGAGATGTGGCGGCACCAGGTGAGCGAGAGCAAGGATTTCCGGCCGGAGCTGTCGTTCCTGCTGCTCTCTCCGGCCGGGGACGAGGTGCTCGCGTTCGTGCTGAGCGCGTATTTCGCCTCCGACGAGGCGGCCACCGGCGTCCGCGAGCTGTACGTCAGCGACGTCGGTACCCGCGAGTCACTGCGTGGCAGGGGGATCGCGTCGGCGCTGCTCGGGTACACGCTGGAGAAGGCGAAGGAGCAGGGCTTCGAGCGATCCGCGCTCAACGTCGATGTCGACAACGCGCAGGGCGCGCTGGGCGTCTACGAACGCTGCGGCTACCGCACCGTCCAGACGTGGGCGGGGTACGTCCTGCCCGTCACCTGAGCCCTGACGCGGCGACCCGCCCGCGCGAATTTCTGTACCGTGGATTTTCACGGACGGGGAGTGCGGCGCAGGGGAGCGTGATGACGGCGTCGGTGTCCGCGCGCCGGGGCTGGCACGATCTGCCGGAGCCGGTGCGTGACCTGGTGGAGCGAGAGCTGGGAGGCGCGGTACGGCGGTCGTTGTGGCAGACCCCGGAGTTCGACGGTGCCATCGCGGCCCGGCTCGAACTGGAGAACGGTGGCCGCGCGTTCGTCAAGGCACTGCCCGCGGACAGCCCGCGGGCGGGCGGTTACCGGGCCGAGGCCGCGGTCACCGCCCGGCTGCCCGAGGCGGCCCCGGCGCCCCGATTACTGTCCTTTGTGGACGATTCGTGGCTGGTGCTGGCGTTCGTGGATTTCGACGGCACCCGGCCGGTGCTGCGGCCCGGCTCGCCCGATCTGTCCGCGGTGCTGGCCACCTTCGGCGCGCTCGGGCGCACGCTCACCCCGTGCCCGCTGCCGGACGTCCCCGCCGCGCTGGACGACCTCGGGCCGCTGCTGCGCGGCTGGCGTGAGATCGCCGCCCGCCCGCCGGACGATCTGGACCCGTGGGCGGCCCGCAATCTCGGCTCGCTGGTCGCGCTGGAGACCTCGTGGCATCCGTGGGCGGCGGGGGACACGTTGCTGCACAACGGGATCGAGCCGGACAGCCTGGTGCGCACCGGACCGGGCCGGGTCCTGGTGACGAACTGGCGCTATCCGGCCCGCGGCGCGGGCTGGCTCGACCTCGTCACGCTCGTGCCGCACCTGCTCGACGCCGGGCACGCGCCCGCCGACGTCGACCGGCTGCTGCGTGGCCGCCCGGTGCTGTCCGGGGTACCCGGCTGGGCCGTCACCGCCTTCGGGGTCGCGCTCGCCGGGTACACCGAGCACGCGGGCAGGCTGCCCGAACCCCCGGCGACGACCGGGGTCCGGGCACGCCAGCGCAGGCTCGCGGCGGCGACCCGGCGCTGGCTGGCCCACCGCACGCGCTGGAGCTGACCAGCGGCTCAGCGCACCCGGTTCAGGAGGTCCTCGCCCGCGGCGAAGCGGCGCAGCTGCTCGGCGGCCAGCCGCTTCGCGCGCGGGTAGAACGAGGCCGACCCGCCCGCGATGTGCGGGGTCAGGATCACGCCCGGCACCTTCCACAGTGGATGGTCGCTCGGCAGCGGTTCGGGATCCACCACGTCGAGTGCCGCGCGCAGCCGCCCGGACGCCGTCTCGGCCAGCAGCGCTGCGGTGTCGATCGCGGTGCCGCGGCCGACGTTGACGACCAGCGCGCCGTCGGGCAGCGCGGCCAGCTCCGCCGCGCCGACGAGCCCGCGCGTGGCCGGGGTGTCCGGCAGGATCAGCACCACGATGTCCGCCTCGGGCAGCAGGTCCGGCAGCTCCGCCACGGCGTGCACGCCGTCGCCGGGACGTGCGGTGCTCGCCACCCTGGTCACCACGGCCTCGGCGGCGAGCAGCTGACGCTCGATCGCCTGGCCGATCGAGCCGTACCCGACCAGCAGCACCCGGCTGTCCGCGAGCGACCGCGTGTGCTCGCGCTCCCACGAGCCGGCGGCCTGCTGCGCGAACCAGCGCGGCAGATCCCGCTGCGCGGCGTGGATCAGCGCGAGCGCGTGCTCGGCCACGCTGAGGTCGTGCAGCCCCCGCCCGTTGGCCAGCGCGACCCCCTCCGGCACCACGGGCAGCAGCATCTCCACGCCCGCCGAGAGCGACTGGACCGCTCGCAGCGCGGGCAGCTTCGGGATCAGCCGCGCCGGCTCGGGCCCTTGGTCGTAGGGCAGCACGTAGAACTCGACGTCGTCGAGAACGCTGTCGTCCGGGAACGGGCCGGTGCCGTCGTAGTAGCTGACGGACAGGCCCGCCGGGACCTCGATGTCGCGCCATGGCAGGAGTACACGATGGGTCATGCGATCGCCTCGCTCCGCGAGACCGTGTCGAATCCCTTTTGGCGCATGATGTCCATGATTCGCTCGCCAGCGTCGCTCATGCCCGCCAGTGTGCCCGCCC
Organism: Amycolatopsis sp. NPDC059027; assembly: GCF_042739735.1. Taxonomy (NCBI): domain Bacteria; kingdom Bacillati; phylum Actinomycetota; class Actinomycetes; order Pseudonocardiales; family Pseudonocardiaceae; genus Amycolatopsis; species Amycolatopsis sp. NPDC059027. The sequence continues at coordinate 148,451 of NZ_JBHYIK010000006.1, forward strand.
GGGTATGCCCTCAGCCGTGCAGGCCCGACGAGACGCAGAACTCGTTGCCCTCCGGATCGGTGAGCACCGTCCACGTGAGCCCGGGCAGCTCGTGGGTCTCGTGCTCGTCCGCGCCCAGCGCCACCAGCCTGGCTATCTCCTCCTTCCGATCGCTCGTGCCGAAGTCGATGTGCACCCTGTTCTTCCCCTTTCGCGGTTCCGGGACCTGCTGAAAGCCCAGGACCAGCCCGCCCTGCGCCGGTGGTTTCAGCGTCAGGAAGAAGCCGTAGTCCTGGTCGATTTCCGTGCCCAGCGCCCGCGTCCAGAAACTCGCCAGTTTCGGCGGATCGGCGCAGTCGATGGTGATCATGCCCATGGTCAGCGTCATGGACGGGACGCTAGCGGGTACCACCGACAGAAACCGGCGCCCGCCGATAACCCGTTGGAAGCGGTCAAGGGGGGTTGACTACGCTGCACAGCACGTCTACCTGCCCGCTTTCGCGAGGAGCCAGAAGTGATCACCAGGATGTCGTCGTTGTTCCTCCGCACCCTGCGCGAGGATCCGGCGGACGCCGAGGTACCCAGCCACCGGCTGCTGGTGCGTGCCGGCTACGTCCGCCGGGTCGCCCCGGGTGGCTATTCCTGGCTGCCGCTCGGGATGCGCGTGCTGCGCCGCATCGAGAACGTGGTGCGCGAGGAGATGAACGCGATGGGCGGGCAGGAGATCCAGTTCCCCGCGCTGCTGCCGAAGGAGCCCTACGAGGCCAGCAACCGCTGGACCGAGTACGGCGACAGCCTGTTCCGGCTCAAGGACCGCAAGGGCGCCGACTACCTGCTCGGCCCGACGCACGAGGAACTGTTCGCGCTGACCGTGAAGGGGGAGTACTCCTCCTACAAGGACTATCCGGTCACGCTGTACCAGATCCAGACGAAGTACCGCGACGAGGCGCGGCCCCGCGCGGGCATCCTGCGCGGCCGCGAGTTCGTCATGAAGGATTCCTACTCCTTCGACCTCGACGACGCGGGCCTGGAGCGGTCCTACCAGGCCCATCGCGACACCTACATCAAGCTGTTCGACCGGCTCGGCCTCGAGTACGTCATCGTCAAGGCGACGTCGGGCGCGATGGGCGGCTCGGCCTCCGAGGAGTTCCTGGCCGTCGCCGAAACGGGTGAGGACACCTACGTCCGCAGCACCGGTTCGGGCTACGCCGCCAACGTCGAAGCCGTCGTCACGCCCGCGCCGCCCGCGCAGCCCGTCGAGGGACGTCCCGCCGCGCAGGTGCACCAGACGCCGGATACGCCCACCATCGAGACGCTGGTCGCGTTCTTGAACGCGGCCGGTCTCGGGCGCGAGTTCACCGCCGCCGACACGCTGAAGAACGTCCTGGTGAAGACCCGCCAGCCGGGCGCCAAGGAGTGGGAGCTGCTCGGCGTCGGCGTCCCCGGCGACCGCGAGGTCGACATGAAGCGCCTCGAAGCCTCGCTCGAACCCGCCGAGGTCGCCCTGCTCGAAGAGGCCGACTTCGCGAAGAACCCGTTCCTCGTCAAGGGCTACATCGGGCCGAAAGCCTTGCAGGACAACGGCGTTCGCTACCTCGTCGACCCGCGCGTCGTCACCGGGACGGCCTGGGTCACCGGTGCCGACAAGGCCGGCCACCACGTCGTCGACCTCCTCGCGGGCCGCGACTTCACCCCCGACGGCACGATCGAGGCCGCCGAGGTCCGCGAGGGCGACGCCTCCCCGGACGGCCAGGGCACGCTGGTCGCCGCGCGCGGTATCGAGATCGGCCACATCTTCCAGCTCGGCCGCAAGTACGCCGACGTGTTCGAGCTGGACGCGCTCGGCCCGGACTCCAAGCCGATCCGCATCACCATGGGCTCCTACGGCGTCGGGGTGTCCCGGCTCGTCGGGGTGCTCGCCGAGCAGAACCACGACGATCTCGGGCTGGTCTGGCCCCGCGAGGTCTCGCCGTTCGACGTGCACGTCGTGATCGCGGGCAAGGACGAGACCGTCGCGGCGGGCGCCGAGAAGCTGGCCGCGGAGCTGAGCACCGCCGGGGTCGAGGTCCTGCTCGACGACCGCAAGGCGACCCCCGGCGTGAAGTTCGCCGACGCCGAGCTGGTCGGCGTCCCGACGATCCTGGTGGTCGGGCGCGGCCTGGCCAACGGGGTCGTCGAGGTCAAGGATCGGCGCACCGGCGAGCGCGAGGAGATCGCCGTCGACGCGGTGGTCGATCACCTGGTCAAGCTCATCCGCTCCTGAGGGTCCGCGACCGATGGGGTGGTTCGGCCGCAAGCGCGACGATGCGCCCGGCTACGAGGACAACGCCGCGCTGCGCGGGTTCGGGGGCTATGAGCCCTCGGACTCGCGTGGCTTCCGGCCCAGCGAGGGCTACGGCGCGCCTCAGCCCTCGGGGATCGAACAGCCCGAACCGCCGCGCGCCGAACCACAACGGATCCGGGCCGCCCGCCGGACCCGGCCGCAAAAGCGGGGCCGCGGTTACGTCGGCTGGATCGCCGTCGGCGTGGTGGCGCTCGCGGGTGCGGTCTCGCAGTACTTCGGCTCGGGCCACGACGACCGCGCCTCGGCGCCGACGAGCCGTAAGCCGAGCGTCTACACTCCGCCTCCGCAGGTCACGGTGCCCGCGGTGGTGGACGGCTGGCACGCGGTGGCCGGTCGTGACGGTTCGTACGCCTACGACGTCCCGCCGAACTGGCAGCCGAAGCCCGGCACCCTGCACGGCTGGGAAAAGGGACCGGCCGTCCCCGGGATCACGCTCGCCACGAGCGCCTTCCTGGACAGCGGGTTCTGCCCCGGGAAGCCGTCGAGCGAACGGGGTGGCAGCGGCGTCACGACCGTGAAGGTCGCGGATCCCGCGACGGCCGCCGCGCAGGCGGTCAACGACCTCGCGGTGAGCCGGTACAGCCCCGACGCGGGCCCGCTCGCCCAGATCGCTCCGCAGCCCGCACAGCAGGCCGAGGTCACGCTCGCCCCTGGCAAGACCCGGCCCGCGAGCGTCGCCCTCGCCGAGGTCGTGCCGTCGGAGGCCGGTCCGTGCGTGCCGAAGCGCGCCCTGGTCGCGGCCATCGCGATGAGTTCGGGTGACGCGCCGGCCGCGCAGTCCGCGGTCCTGGTCGCCTACTCCGACCAGGACGTCCCCGGCGCCGCGGATCGCGAGCAGCTGCTGCGCGTCCTGCACAGCTACCGGGGCGTCCCGGAATCCGACCGCACCACCACGACCCCGCCACCCTCGACCCGCTGATCCGGCCGCACCGCTCAAGTCCGTGGGGGCCTCCCGGAGAGACCCAGGATCCCTCAAGGAGGCCCCCACGGACTTCCCGCACCCGCGCCCCGCCTCGCGTGTCCACAAAGGACGGAAACGCCGTGAAGGACTCCTTGCCAGCGCTCAACGCCGGTAAGGAGTCCTTTGCGGCCCTGTCAGAGAGGCGCGACGATCACCGAGGGACGCCCTGGGTGCGTTGAGCGCGACGCGGGCGTCCCTTGGCGCGACCAACGCACCGAAGGCGTCCCTCGGCACCCTAGCCCCACCGCGTCCACAAAGGACACCACCCGAGCGGGCGAGCCTGGGTCGTAAGTCCGTGAATGCCACATTGAGGGACTCAGAGTCCCTCAATGTGGCATTCACGGACCTCCGCGGAAGAATCAGCGTTTGCGGGCCATTTTCGCCAGTTCCAGCAGGCCTGTCTTCGGCAGATAGGCGCGTTGCAGCGCGAGTCCGATCCGCGGCAGGTCCGCCTCGTCGCGGAAGGTCAGGTACAGCGGTTCGTGGCGCGGCTGGAACTTCGCCTTGAACGCGTGCAGCGAGCGGAAACCGTAGTACGGCTCCATCAGCGCGCCGAGCGTTTCGAGCGCGCGTTCCACGGTGTGCGCGGGGCCGCTGCGCGAGCTGTGCGCCAGCGGGGCGCCGGACAGCGACACGAACCGGGCACCCTCCTCGCGGAAGGCGAGGCAGGCCGAGGCGATCAGGAACTCCATCGCGGGCCGGAACCCGTCCGCGCGGCGGCGCATCACGTCCAGCGTCCAGCCGCCGACCTGGCCGCCGCCGATGTGCACCGGCAGCCACGAAGTCACGCCGTGCACGACGCCGTCCGCGTCGACCGCGAGGCCGACCCTGGTCGCCGGGTCCATCGCCTCGTCGACGCCGCCGAGCGTGAAGCCCATCTCCGGCATGCCCTTGTCACTGACCCATTCCTCGGACACCGAGCGGACCTGCTCGACGATCGCCTCGGGCTGTTCGGCCAGCCGCACCAACCGGAACTCGATGCCGTCCTTCTTCGCCCGGTTCAGCGCGGTGCGGACGTCCTGCCACGCCTTGCCGCGGAACTCGAGGGACTCGAGGTCGATGAGGGTGTCCTCGGCGACCTGGACGTGCTTCCAGCCGAGTTCCCTGGTGACCTCGATCGTGGTGGCCGTCGCCGAGAACACGCACGGGACGAGCCCGGAGTCCTCGCACATCGCGGCGAACTCGGTGATCGCGCGTGCGTCCTTGCCGTCCGGGGCGATCGGGTCGCCGAGCGCGATCGCGGCACCGGCGTGCTGCTGGTAGGCGAGGTAGGAGCGGCCGTCGGCGGTCACGAAGTACGAGTTCTGCGGCCAGGTCGTCATCCACGACAACGTGCTGCCGCCGTTGTGCCCGAGCAGGGCCCGCGCGATCGCCGGGCCGGGGCCGACCCGGGTGAGGCGCTTGCGCCGCCGCCGGGACGGCGCCCGGAACGCGTCGCGCGCGCCGATCAGCAGCACGAACTCGACCGTCCACAGGAGATTGTCCACCAAGGACAGTGACGGCGTCTCGGCGTCGAAGTCGCCGCCGAGGTAGTGCGCGACCGCGATCAGCCCGCCGATCAGGAGTACCTGGGCCATCGCGAAGAGGGTGAGCCCGATCGCCCAGCGCCAGGCGAACTGGCTGCCCTTGCGCAGTCCGTTGAGGACCGGGAGCACCACGACGCACAGCACGGCGAGTTCGATACCCGACGGCGACATGTCGGCCGAAGATCCGAAGGGACCGTCGCCGGGCACGAAGTACATGACGACTTCGGCGACGGTGACCAGGAGCAGCCCGGAGACCGCGAGCAGCCGCCGTTCCCGCAGTGTCGGGCGGCTGGGCTCCTTGACCCGGTGCGGGCCGACCAGCAGACGGCCGAGCGGGAGCCCGAGCACCAGCGCGAAGAAGTGCACCAGATCCGCGAGCGTCCCGACGTAGATGATCGCGACACCGGCGTACACGCACAGCCCGGCCCGCACCCGCAGCCGCCACGGCGCGCGCAGGCTGGCGCTCGCGACGGCCATCGCGAACAGCGCGCCACCGGAGAACCCGACGTCCATGGTGGTGGCCAGCCGGTCCGCCCACACCCAGCCGGAGCCGCGGTACAGCGCGAGGAACTGCAGCGCCACCAGCACACTCACGAGCTGCCCGCCGATCGTGACGACCATGGCGCGCCGCGTGCCGAGCCGCCATTCGGCGATCCCGGCGAAGAGCGCGAAGCTCCCCACCATCGGCAGGTAGAACCACGGGACGACCGCGAAGAACGGCCCGGTCACCAGCGTCCACCAGTGCCCGGCCTCCAGCGACGGCAGGCCGTACGCGACGAGCGGGTACGCCGTGTGGTCCTCGGCGGCGCGCCAGAGCGCGCCGGTGGCGACGCTCAGCATCAGCATCGCCATGACGACGGTGGTGGTGAACGGTAGTCGGTGCCACAACACGGCGAGCTTCGCGGTGACGCGGGCCGTCTCGCCCGAGTCACTCCCCCCGGTCCGGACACCGTCGGCGGTCCCCACCGCCGGCGCTGCTTCTGTCATGCCCGGAAGTCTTCCGTGCGCGCACGGAGGAGAACATCCATCGCCGGGGCTAGATTTCCCCTAGGGGAGTGCTACCACCGGTGGACGAGGGCTGGCCGAAAGGACTATGCGCCCAGCACAGCGGCCCGGACCGCGGCTGCGTCGGTGAGGTCCGCCAGCACCGTGTGCGCGCCCGCGGCCCGCAGCTCGTCCGCGCCGTAGGTCCCGGTGGCGACCGCGACGGCGACGGCGCCATGGTGCAGCGCCGCGTCGACGTCGGCCGGGGTGTCCCCGATGACGACGACGGCGTTCGCGGCGAAGTCGGTGCCGTGCTTGGCCGCCGCGCGGGCGACGGCGTGCGGGACGAGGTCAGGCCGGTGCGCCGAGAGCGAGCCGTAGCCACCGATGTCCAGGTCGAGGTGTTCGTGCAGGCCGAACGTGGCGAGCTTGAGCCGCGAGATCTCCGGCAGGTTGCCGGTCACCAGCGACTGGACGACGCCGTCGTGCCCGGCCAGCGCGGTCAGTGTCTCGGCGGCGCCCGGCAGCGCCCGGCCGCCGGTGCGCAGGGTGCCCGCGGCGCGTCCGGAGACCGCGATCAGCTCGGCCCACAGCCGCTGGATCATCTCCTCGGTCGGCTCGATGCCGTGCGAAGCGAGGATGTCGGCCGAGATCGCGCGTTCGGTCCGGCCGCCGAAATCGGGACGGACCCGCAGTTCGGTGCCGGTCGTCGTGCTCAGCGCCTCGGCGTACCAGGCGGTACCGATGCCGGTGTAGTCCACCAGCGTGTGGTCGATGTCCCAGAGCACCAGCCGGTGCGGACGTGTGCTTGTCACAGCGCCGACGTTACCTGGCTCAGCCGGCCAGGAAACTGAACCGGACGCGCCGCACGGGATTGTCCACGTTGGTGTCCACCAGGCAGACCGACTGCCAGGTGCCCAGCGCCAGGACGCCGCCGAGCACCGGGATCGTCGCGTACGGCGGCACCAGCGCGGGCAGCACGTGGTCCCGGCCGTGACCGTGCGTGCCGTGCTGATGCCGCCACCGGTTGTCGCGGGGGAGGAGTTCGTCGAGCGCGGTGAGCAGGTCGTCGTCGCTGCCCGCCCCGGTCTCCAGCACGGCGAGGCCCGCCGTCGCGTGAGGGACCCACACGTGCAGGAGGCCGTCCTCGGCATCTGCGTCGCGAAGGAAGGTCTCGGCGTCCCTGGTCAGGTCGTGCACCACGGCGGTGCCGCCGGTGCGCACCTCGATCTCGGTGGAGTACATGTCCGCCAGCGTAGGCGTGCTCAGCGATAGCACACGCGGTAGCGCAGGTGCGTCACGCCGGTGCCCTCGACGACCTCCACACGGTCGAACTCGGCGATGTCGGTGTCCATCTTCTCGAAGTAGCGGATTCCGTTGCCCAGCAACACTGGGACCAGGTCGATCCGCACCTCGTCGAGCAGTTGCGCGTTGAGGCACTGCTGGGCGATGTTCGGGCCCGCCACGCTCACGGTCCCATCGCCCGCCGCTTTCGCTTGTGCCACAGCGCTTTCGACGCCGTCGTGGACGAAGGTGAACCGCGCTTCCGGGGTCGGCGGCCAGTCCTGGGGTGGTGGCCGGTGGGTCACCACGAAGGCGGGCACGCCGAGCGGCGCGACACCGCCCCAGCCCTTGGTGTGGTCGAAAATCCTTCTGCCGCAGACCATCGCGCCGTCCCGCATGGTCGCGATCAGTTCCTCCCAGTACCGGGCGCTGGCCGCCGACATCCGGAAGCCGAGCCGGTACCCGGGCGGCCGCACCGGAACGTCGCCGTTGGTGTGCCAGTCGAACAGCGGGCCGACCGAGTCGTCGGGACGGGCGACGAAGCCGTCGAGGGACATGCAGAAGCTCGTCATGACGGTCATTTCGGGTCCCTTCCCGGCTCAGCGGAGCAACGCGGCGAGCCGGTCCATGGACTGGGTGATGCCGTGCATCATGCCGGACTCGACGGCGCCGTCCCGTGCTTCGACCGACGGGAACACGGAATGGGTGCGTACCCGGGTACGGCCGCCGAGGTCCTCGAACACGACGGACTCGAGGGTGACTTCGCCGGGCTTGCCGTCCCATTCGAAGGTCTGGATGATCCGCTCGCCGGGTTCGGCCGTGTGGAAGACCCCGCGGAAGCGGAACTCCTCGCCGTGGGCGGTCCGGTGCACGTAGCGGTAGCCGCCGCCGGACCGGACGTCGTACTCGATCAGCTCCATGGTCAGTTCTTCCGGGCCGAGCCAGCGGGCGACGAGTTCGGGGTCGGACCAGACGCGGTACACCTGTGCCGGGGTGGCGTCGAAGTCGCGGACGACGTCGATGAACGGCGTGCCGGGCTCGCTGGTGATCGTGGTGGGGTTGGTCATTTTTCCTGCTCCTTCAGCGTTTCGAGGACGTCGTCGAGCCTGCGGTGGCGGCGCTCGGCCGCCAGCCGGTAGCCGTCGATCCAGCCGGTGAGCGATTCCAGCGCCGCCGGGTCGAGATGGCAGGGCCGCCGCTGGCCGTCACGGCTGCGGGTGATCAGCCCGGCCGTCTCGAGCACCTGGATGTGCCGCGAGACCGCCTGTTTGGTGATCTCGAACGGCTCGGCCAGTTCGTTCACCGTCGCCTCGCCCCGCGAGAGGCGGGCGATCAGCGCCCGGCGCACGGGGTCGCCCAGCGCGGTGAACGCCCGGTCCAGCCATTCATCATCAACCGGCATCTTTATCAAGCCTTCTGTTTATCAACGAATGTGTTGACTATAAGGGCAGGCTCGGCGATCGGTCAACCATGGGGGAGGGAGACCCGCGAACTCGCTGTCCTGCGGTAGCGGGCCTAGCCGCTCACGGGTTCCGGCGGCCGGGGGTGCTCACTCGGCCGCCCGTGGCCGCATTCCACCGTCGCGCCGTGCTCGTCGGTGACCCGGTAGGCGAGGACGACCTTGGTGCAGTCGTCGCTTTCGTGGATCCGGACACTCACGAGATCGGGCCCGACCGTGACGTCGAACTGCGCGTCGATGCCCTCGGCCGTGGGCAGGACGAGGAGAGCCTTTCCCGGCGCTATCCAGTAATCCTCGCCGCCGGGTTCCAGAAACAGGCAGAGCGCCCTGTCGCCCGCATTGCGCACGGGAAGTCTGTTCACCCCCATCACGGTAGCTGGCCGTCCGGTGCTCGGCAGTGTGGCGGCGAACCGCCGTTCCTCAGGTGTGGATCTCCGGAGAAGGACTTGCCGTGACGAACGCCTCGATGTGGTCGAGAGCGTGCCTGGCCTCCGGGATCGGGAAGAGGGGCCAGACGTGCAGCATCTCGGGATATTCGTGCCAGGCCAAGGGAATCCCCGCGCGTTCGGCCTTCTCGCGCAGCCGGTGGGCGTCGGCGTTGAGGACGTCCCGGGTGCCGGTGAAGATCGCGATCGGCGGGAGTCCGTCCAGTGTCCCGAAGAGGGGGCTGACCACCGGGTCGCGCACGTCGAGGTCGCCGGCGTACGCGCGCCCCAGCCCCGGCAGGCCGCGGGCGGGCAGGATCGGGTCCCGGCGGTCGAGGCGGGCGATTTCGGGATCGCCGAAAGTGGCGTCCACACACGGGGACAGCAACACGAGCCGCGCGGGCTGGGGCAGACCGGCCGTCCGCGCCTGCATGGCGAGCGACAGCGCCAGGTTGCCGCCGGAGGAGTCGCCCATCACCGTCAACTCGCCTTCGCCGGTGCGGGCGGCGAGGTCGGCGTAGAAGGGCAGCAGCATGGCGAACGTCTCGCGGGCGGTGTGTTCGGGCGCCAGCGGGAACGACGGCACGGTGACCGCGCAGTCCAGACGCCGCGCCAGGGTGGCGATCAGGCCCCAGTGGGGATCGGTGATCGACATGGTCCAGCCGCCGCCGTGCAGGTAGAGCACTCGCCGCGTGCGAGACCCGCCCTCGCGCGGGGCCACGACGTGGACGCGGTGTCCGGAGAACTCCTCCTCGTGTACGGAAAAGCGTGCCCGGATCTTCGCCGAAGGTGCCGTGGGGCCTTTGCGGCGATCACCGGCGATCGAGCGGCGGGTCCGTTCAGGACCGTCGAACACGGTGTGCACGCGCAGTGCCGCGACCGCGGCGGCCAGCAGGCGTGCTCGGATACTGGGCATCGGCTCGGCTCCCGGGGTCGGCTGGGAAATGGCGGGTGAGCAGGGGGAGGAGGAGTTCGTCGACCAGGGCGGTCAGGAAGTCCTCGTCGAGCGGGCGGTCGAGCAGCAGGTGCCGCAGGATCTGCCCTTCGGCCACGCGGTGCGCCGGCCGTGAATCGGTGCCGGCGGGCACTTCGCCACGGTCGGCGGCCCTGGTGACAATCAGCCGGAACGGGGACGACTCCTCGTTGTCCACATGCGAGCGCAGGGCGTCGGCGAGATCGGGTTCCAGCCGCATCGCGTGGAGCAGGCCGGTCATCAGCACCGCGTACTGGTCGTCGATGCGGGCGCAGGACGCGCGCAGTGCGGCGAGGAGATCGTCGCGCAGGGTGCCGGTGTCGGGCGGGTCGGCCACCTCGGCGTCGAGGTTGTCCAGCGCCGCCTTGACCAGTGCGGGTTTGCCGCTCCAGCGGCGGTAGATCGTCGTCTTGCTGGCGTGCGCCCGCGCGGCCACCGCGTCGATGGTCATCGCCGCGTAGCCGACCTCGCCGAGCAGTGCCAGCGTCGCGGCCAGGATCGCCTGCTCTCGTTCCATTCCCCGGACCACGGCGCCTCCTCGATGTGTACGATACCGTATCGTACACATCATGTCCCTGGCGAGTCCTCCATCGATGTGCGGCGGTGCGGGCAGGCGGTGTCGTGGAGATTCAGGCCGCTTCCGCGGCGAGGAGACACTTCCGGACGATCCGGACGACGTCGCCCGCCGGATCGGCGAGGGAGGCCAGGCCGCTGCGGCGGACCAGCAGGCTGCCGAGCACGAGATCCACGAGCGCGGCGCCGACCTCTTCGGCGGACTGCGGGCCGTCCGGGTCGAACCAGGTCCACGCCCATTGCGCCGAGCCGAACACCAGCAGGCTCTGCACGTTCAGGTTGGAACGGCGGAACTTCCCACTGTCCACACCGGACTCGATGACCCCGCGCACGAGGTCGAGGTATTCGGCGCGCAGCCGGACGCCTCCGGCCAGTGCCGGCTGGTCGGCGAGGCGCACGATCTCGCGCTGGAAGGCGACGGTCGCGTCCCGGTCGTGCACCTGGTAGAGCATGAACGCGTACAGCAGCCCGGCCAGCCGTTCGGCGGGAGAGCCGAGTCGCTCCACGAGAAGCTCGGCCTCGGCGAGGCGCCGCCGCATGTAGGACTCGTGCAGCGCGGCGAGCAGGCGGTCCTTGGTGCCGTAGTGGTGCACGATCGTGCCCTTCGAGATGCCCAGCTCCGCGGCGATCTCGCTGAAGTTCGTGCCGTCGTAACCGTAGCGGGCCACGTTGCGTGTGAACACCGCGAGGATTTCGTCCGACCTGCCAGGGCCCCGCATCTCTCCGCCACCTCCACCACGAACCGGCACGACACCATTGACCGTACGCGCGGTCAGTGTGATTCTGAAGCGGGGGACCGGGAAGGAAGGGTCCATCATGACGGCAGCGGCACCGCCGGAGGCTGAGTTCATCACCGACGCGCTCGCGCACTGGGCCGAGGTCAAGCCCGACGCCGAAGCGCTGGCCTACGGCGGGAACCGGTGGAGCTGGGCGCAGTGGTACGACCGCGTCAGGCGGGTGGCCGGAGCCCTGAAGCGCGCGGGAATCGGCCACGGCGACCGGGTCGCCTTCCTGGACAAGAACAATCCCGCCTGCCTGGAGGTGTCACTGGGCGCCGGGCTGCTCGGCGCGGTCAACGCCGTCGTCAACTGGCGGCTCGCGGGGGACGAGCTGGACTACGTGATCAACGATTCCGGGGCCACCGTGCTGTTCGCCGGCGCGGAACTGCTGCCCGCGATCGAGCGGATCCGCGGCGAACTCACCGGCGTCACGAAGGTGATCGTGGTCGGTGGGGAGAACGACGCCTACGAGGCGTTCCTCGCGGCCGCCGAACCCGCCGGGAAGAGCCCCGGCGTCGGGCCGGACGACCTGTGGCTGGTGATGTACAGCTCGGGCACCACCGGACGGCCCAAGGGCGTGATGCTGACCCATCGCAACATCGTCGCCCACACCGTCGACGTCGGTCCCGTGCTGCCGTTCGCCGAGGGCGACCGCAACCTCGTGGCGATGCCGCTGTTCCACGTCGGTGGCACCTGCTACGCGTTGTTCGGGATCCATGCCGGGGTGCCGAGCACGATGACCCGCGAGCCGGACCCGGCCTCGCTGTTCGCCGCGTTCGCCGCCGGGGCGACGCACGCGTTCCTGGTGCCCGCCGTCATCTCCGGCGTGTTCGCCGCCGGGGAGGAGGCGGTCAAGGCGCTCGCCGGGCTGAAATACCTCGTCTACGGCGCGGCCCCGATGCCGCTTCCCTTGCTGCGCAAGGCATTGGCCGCTTGGCCCGCGACGGGCTTCGTGCAGGTCTACGGTCAGACCGAGCTGGCTGGGGTGATCAGCACGCTCACCCCGGAGGCCCATCGCGACGCCGCCCGCCCGGAGCGGCTGGAATCGGCGGGCACGCTGGTGCCCGGCGCCGAACTGCGGGTCGTCGACCCGGCCACCGGCGAGGACGTCGGAACCGGGCGGGCGGGGGAGTTCTGGTTCCGCTCGCCGCAGCGGATGCTCGGCTACCTCGGCAAACCGGACGACACGGCGCAAGCGATCGTGGCGGACGGGTGGCTGCGCACCGGCGACATCGGGCACGTCGACGACGGCGGGTTCCTCTATGTCTCCGACCGGGTCAAGGACATGATCATCACCGGTGGCGAGAACGTCTACTCGCCCGAGGTCGAACGTGTGGTCGTCGAGCATCCCGCCGTCGCGGAGGTCGCGGTGATCGGCGTCCCGGACGAGCACTGGGGCGAGTCGGTCAAGGCGGTGATCGTGCGCGAGGAGGGCGCGACGGCGACCGAGGAGGAGATCATCGCGTTCACCCGTGAACGCCTCGCCGCCTACAAATGCCCGCGTACCATCGATTTCGTGCCCGCGCTGCCCCGCAACCCCAGCGGCAAGATCCTCAAGCGCACGCTCCGTTCGCCGTACTGGGCCGGACGCGGCAAACAGGTCTAGGAGTCCAGATAGCGCAACACGGCGAGCACCCTGCGATTGTCCTCTTCGGACTGTGGCAGGCCGAGCTTGCCGAAGATGCTCGTCACGTACTTCTCCACCGAACCGGCCGAAAGGAACAACGCCGAAGCGATCGCGCCGTTCGAGCGGCCCTCGGCCATCAGGCCCAGCACCTCGCGTTCGCGCGGGGTGAGGTCGGCCAGCACGTCGGTCCTGCGGGTCGCGGCGAACAGCTGGCTCACCACTTCCGGGTCCAGCACCGTCTCGCCCTCGGACACCCGGCGGAGCGCGTCGAGGAAGTCCGACACCTCGGCGACGCGGTCCTTGAGCAGGTAGCCGACCCCGCCCGCCCGATCGGCCAGCAACTGCGCGGCGTACTTCGTCTCGACGTACTGGGAGAACAGCAGGATCGCGCAGCCCGGTTGCTCGGCACGCAGGGAAATCGCCGCGCGCAGGCCCTCGTCGGTGTGCGTCGGCGGCATCCGGATGTCCACAATGGACACATCGGGGTGGTGCTCGGTCACGGCGGCGCGCAGCGCGTCGGCGTCCTTCACCGCCGCGACGACATCGTGACCGCGGAACGTGAGCAGCTCCACGAGCCCCTGGCGGAGGATGGTCGAATCCTCCGCGATGACGATCCGCAGCACGTCGATGCCCCCGATGGTGAATGGTCCGGTCGGCCTCGACCCTAGCGGGGTACCGGTCAGCGGGGCAGCGGGATCTCCGCGGTGACGGTGGTCGGCCCACCGGCCGGGCTGCCGACGGTCAGCTCGCCGTCGACCGTGCGCAGCCGGTCGGCGAGCCCGGCCAGCCCACCGCCCGCCACGATCCGGGCGCCGCCGGGACCGCCGTCCGACACCCGCAGCCGCAGCACGTCGTCGTGTTCGGAGATCGTCGCCAGCGCCGGGGTGCCGGCATGCTTCGCGGCGTTGGTGAGCAGTTCGGCGGCGCTGAAATAGACGATCGTCTCGATCGACGGTGGCGGGCGCCGCGGCAGGTCGACCTCGATCCGCGCGTCGATCCCGGAGCTGGCCACCAGCGTGGACAGCGCGATGTCGAGCCCGGCGTCCAGCGCGGCCGGGTGGATGCCGCGAGCGAGGTCGCGGAGTTCGGTCAGCGCCTGCTTCGCGTTGGCATGGGCCGCGGTGACCAGGTCCCGGACCTGCCCGACGTCGACGGCGTCGCCGGTCAGCTCGTCCTTGGCCAGGCCGAGCCGCATGGCCAGCGCGACGAGCTGTGCCTGCGCGCCGTCGTGCAGGTCCCGTTCGATCCGGCGCAGCCGCAGCGCGGCGTCCTCGACCGCGGTGGCCCGGCTCTCCTCCAGGTCACGCACCCGCTCGGACAGCGCGCGCTGGCCGAGCAACGCCACGACGAGCAGCCGGTCGAGCGCGACCAGCCCGTGCACCAGCCACGGCAGCGCGAGGAGCATGAGCAGACCGGAGACTCCCCACACCAGGGTGCCGGGCCAGGTCTCGCTGTAGATGTCGAACACCGGCATGCGCTTGCCGTCCATCAGCGGCCACAGCACCGGGTAGGTCACGGCGGCGAACCCGAACAGCGTCGTGGAAACCAGCACGAACGGGCCGATCACCGAGAGCGGCAGCCGCAGCACGAAATAGCCGATCGACCGCCAGCCGAACGGGTCACCGGCACGGGCCTTCAGCCAGTTCCACAGCCCGGGTTTCAGCTCCGCGCGCCGGGGCGCCGGAGCCCGGACGCCCAGCATGCGCCCGGCCAGCCGCCGATGCGCGCCGCCGAGCAGCCGGGCGTACTGCACGGCGCCGCTGACCACGAGCAGCCCGACCACCAGTGGCGACAGCGCGACGCCGAGCACGAACCCGGCGAGCACACTCACCAGCGATACCACCGACAGCAGCGCGGAGAAGAAGACCCAGGCGTACTCGGCGTAGAAATCCCGGCTCAGCCAGCGGCCGAAGAGCCACCGCGGGATGCCCTGGCGGGCGGTCGAGGGCGCGTACGAGCTGGTCACGGCCCCAAGTCTGCCGTCGCCACCCCGGCCGCGCCCACCCGGTTATCCCTACTCCCGGCTGCGGGAAACCGCAGGTCCCCGTCGTGGGCGACGTGGCTCATGCGCCCCACTGAGGTTTTCTCACTAACGGATTCCGGAGCCGTATGTGTGTTGCCGGTTGTGTTGTAGGACGCCTGGGGTGTGGCAAGGGCGTCCCTGGGTGCGGTGGACGCACCCAGGGCGTCCCTCGGACTTGCCTCCTTACCGGCGCTCAGCGCCGCGAAGGACCCCTTCACCACACCACCAAGCCCCCGGGAAAGCACCCACCAGCAAAACCGCACCTACCGAGAAACCCCAATGTGGCGTTCGGTGCGTCCAGCGCACCCAATGCCACATTGGGGCGCTCGGCCGAGCTAGTCCTCGCGGGGTGCCACCGCGTCCTCGGGCCGCTGGGACTCGTGGTCGGCGCGGGCACGTGCCGAGGCCTCCCGCATCTCGATGACGTCGGTCAGCAGCTCGCCGGTTTCGCGGGCGATGCCGCGGATCGCGCCGGTGATGATGGTGGCGATGTTCCCGATGTGGGTAGCCGCCGATTCGGTGATCACCTGAACTGTGTCCTTGCCGCTCTCGAACTGACCCACCATGACAGGTTCCTTAAGCTGCTCGGAGTGCACGGTCACGGTCCACGGTAGCGGGTGTGGCCCGCTCACCGGTCCACGGCAGCGCCAGCTTCACGATCTTCTTCGCCACCGACCAGAGCTGCCGGTGCAGCGGGCCCGTGTGGTACGGCAGGCCGTACTTCTCGCAGATCGCCCGGACCTCGCCGGCGATCTCGGGGTAGCGCCGCGCCGGGATGTCCGGGAACAGGTGGTGCTCGATCTGGTGCGAGAGGTTCCCGCTCATGATGTGGAACAGCGGGCTGCCGCTGATGTTCGCCGAGCCGAGGATCTGCCGCAGGTACCACTGGCCCCGCGTCTCTTCGGCGGTCTCCTCCTCGGAGAAGCTTTCGACGTCGGCGGGGAAGTGGCCGCAGAAGATGATCGCGAACGCCCACAGGTTGCGGGTCAGGTTCGCGGTCGCGTTGCCCAGGAGCGTCAGCGGTGCGAGCGGGCCGGTCAGCAGCGGGAAGAGCACGTAGTCCTTGCCGATCTGCCGGGCCGCCTTGCGCACGATCTTCTTCAGGACCGGGCGGTTCTCTTCGAACGTCCGCTCGCCCTTGACGACCTTCTCGACTTCGAGGTCGTGCAGCATCACACCCCACTCGAAGAGGATCGCCAGCAACGTCGCGTACACCAAGTTGCCCAGGTAGTACGGATGCCATTTCTGCGCCGGGTCCATGCGCAGGATTCCGTAGCCGACGTCGCGGTCCTTGTCGACGATGTTCGTGTACGTGTGGTGGATGTAGTTGTGCGAATGCCGCCAGTTCTCCGCGGGCGCGACGGTGTCCCATTCGAACTGCTGCGAGCTCAGCGCCGGATCACGGGTCCAGTCGTACTGGCCGTGCATCACGTTGTGCCCGATCTCCATGTTGTCCAGGATCTTCGCGACCGAGAGCGCGGTGACCCCGGCGAGCCACGCGGGCGGGAAGAATCCGGCGAACAGCAACGCGCGCCCGGCGACCTCAAGGCCGCGCTGCGTCTTGATGATGTTGTGGATGTAGTCGACGTCGGCCTGGCCGAGGTCGTCGACGATCCGCTGGCGCAGCTCGTCGAGTTCGCGGCCGAAATCCTCGACCTGTTGCGGGGTGAGGCGGTCCTGCAGACCGGTCATGACAAACGCTCCTTACGGCTCACAAGTCGATCTCGACGTCCCCGACCGGGACGGAGATGCACAGCTGGATTTCCTCGTTCTCTTCGCCGGAGACCTCGCCGGTCCTGGCGTTGCGTACCTGGCCCGCGGTCTTGACCCGCGTGCACGAGAAGCAGATGCCCATCCGGCAGCCGTGTTCCGGGCGCAGCCCGGCGGCCTCGGCCTGCTCCAGCAGCGGGACGCCGGAGTTCTCGCATTCCCGGCCGCTGCGGGCGAACCGCACGCGGCCCTCGGCGCTGTCCGTGTCGAAGGTCAGCGCCGGGGGAGTGAACTCCTCGGTGTGCAGGCGTTCACTCAGCCCGGCCCCGGCGTACACCTCGCGGACCGAGTCCATCAGCGGTTTCGGCCCGCACAGGTAGGTTTCGGCGTCCCGGTACCACGGCGCGGCCTTCGCCAGATGCCGCGCGGAGAAGAAACCGTGCAGGGTCGCGCCGCGCTTGGCGTGGGTGTAGGCGTGGACGACGCGCAACGCGGGGTGCCGTGCGGACAGCGACGCGAGTTCGTCGCGGTAGAGCACGTCGGCCGCGGTGTTCGCGTAGTGCAGGAAGACGATTTCGCCGGGGTGACCTTCGTCGACGAGCGTGCGCAACATCGAGAGCACCGGCGTGATCCCGCTGCCGCCGCTGATCAGCACGACGCGGTCCGGCCGCGCCCGCGGCAGCGTGAACGCACCGTCCGCAGTGGACAGTCCGAGTATCGTGCCGACCCCGGCGTTCGCCTTGAGGTGCCGGGAAACCAGGCCCTGCGGGTCGGCCTTGATCGTGAACTCGAGCAGGCCGTCCGCCCGGTGCTGAGAGCACGACGGCGAATAGCAGCGGGTGCGCCGGACCCCGTCGATGTCGAGTGTCACCCGGACGTACTGGCCCGCGGTGAACCCTCGCCACGCCCTCGACGGCCGGACGGTGAGGGTGACCGTGTCCGGCGTCTGGTGCCGTACGTCCGTCACGAGGCCGCGGATCTCGCGGCGCACCAGCATCGGGTCGAGCAGCTCGAGGTAGCGGTCCATGCCGTGCGGCGTCAGCAGGGCCTCGGCCAGCGACGCCAGCGCGCGGACGCGGCCGGTTCGTGGCAGCAGTGCCGTCATCACATCTCCCGAATTGAGTGAACGGCTGTACACTGAATAGTGGAGTGCATGACGGGGGGCGCTGTCAATGTCGGAACGGAAGAAGGCGGATGTGACGTGAGCGATACCGCGAACGCCCGTACGCTGTCGGTCGTGTCGGAAGCGGTGGAGCCGGTGAGCAGGCAGGAGCGCAAGCAGCGCACGCGGCAGGCCCTGCTCGACGCCGCGCTGGACCTGCTGGCCGACCGCGGGTTCGCGAGCCTTTCGCTGCGCGAGGTCGCCAAACGCGCGGGCATCGTGCCGACGGCGTTCTATCGGCATTTCGCCTCGATGGAGGAACTCGGCGTCGCGCTGGTGGAGGAGTCCATGCGCACGCTGCGCGGGATGATCCGCGACGCGCGCCGCCGTCCGGGTGACCACGAGCAGCTGATCGAGGCCTCGGTGTGCACGCTGCACGAGCACGTGCGCGCACACGAGGACCATTTCCGGTTCCTGACCAGGGAACGCTACGGCGGCAGTGGTCCGGTGGCCCGTGCGATCGGCGTGGAGCTGCGGTTGTTCTCCAGCGATCTCGCGATCGACCTCGCCCGGTTCGATCAGCTGCGCACCTGGACCACCGAGGACCTGCACATGCTCGCCGAGCTCATCGTCACCGCGATGCTGGCCACGGTGCTGGAGCTGCTCGAAACGCAGCCGCGTGACAAGGGAACCGACGAACGCCTCATCGAACTGGCCGAAAAGCGGCTCCGATTCCTCCTCTCCGGAGTACCGCACTGGATCAGCCGCTGACTTCGGGCATGTCCCCGCACCGCCAGACGTGGTAAGAACCTCGCAGACGTGATCGGGATCTCATCTGAGAGGACCTCGCGTGGCGGAGAACGAAAAGCGGCTCACAGTGGGCGTTGTCGCCGAATCCAGGCCGGGTGAGCGCCGGGTGGCGCTCGTGCCCAAGCTGGTGGGCAGACTGGCCGGCCGCGGTCTGAAGGTCGTAGTCCAATCGGGTGCCGGTGCGGCCGCGTACGTGTCCGACGACGCGTTCGAACAGGCGGGTGCCGAACTCGGGGACGCGTGGGACGCCGACATCGTGGTCAAGGTGGCGGCCCCCACGGCGGACGAGGTCGCGCGGCTCGGGGCCGGGACCGTCCTCATTGGATTCCTCAATCCCCGCGGTGATCCGGACGGCGTGGCGGCGCTGGAGAAAGCCGGTGTACGCGCGTTCGCCGTCGAGGCCATCCCGCGCATTTCCCGCGCGCAGGCGATGGACGCGTTGTCCTCGCAGAGCGGCGTCGCGGGCTATCGCGCGGTCCTGCTCGCCGCGGAGAACCTGCCCCGGTTCTTCCCGATGCTCACCACTGCCGCGGGCACCGTGCCCCCGGCGAAGGTGCTCGTGCTCGGCGCCGGGGTCGCCGGCCTGCAGGCGCTCGCCACGGCGAAGCGGCTCGGCGCGCAGACCACCGGCTACGACGTCCGCCCCGAGGTCGGCGAGCAGGTGCGTTCGCTGGGCGCGCAGTTCCTCGACCTCGGTATCGAGGCGGTCGGCGAGGGCGGGTACGCCCGAGAGCTGACCGAGGAGGAACGAGCCGAGCAGCAACGCAGGCTCACCGAGGCGATCACGAAGTTCGACGTCGTGATCACCACCGCGCTCGTGCCGGGCCGCAAGGCGCCGACGCTGGTGACCGAGGACGCCGTCAAGGGCATGCCCGACGGCGGGGTCGTCGTGGACCTCGCCGCCGAAACCGGCGGCAACTGCGTGCTGACGAAACCCGGCGAGACGGTCGTCGAGCACGGCGTCACGATCGCCGGGCCGCTCAACCTGCCCGCCGAAATGCCCGCGCACGCCAGCGAGCTCTACGCCCGCAACGTGACCGAACTGCTCGAACTGCTGGTGGACGGCGAAGGAAGGCTCACGCTCGACTTCTCCGACGAGATCGTCGCCGGGGCCTGTGTGGCCGGGCGCGGGGACGGGAGTGACCGGTGACGACACTGGTGGAAAACCTCGCGGTGCTGGTGCTCGCCGGATTCGTGGGCTTCGCGGTGATCTCCAAGGTGCCCAACACCCTGCACACCCCGCTGATGTCCGGCACCAACGCCATCCACGGCATCGTCCTGCTGGGCGGGCTGCTCGTGCTCGGTCTCGACAGCAGTGACGGCGTGCTCAACAGGATCCTGCTCGTCATCGCGATCGCCTTCGGCACGATCAACGTCGTCGGCGGATTCCTGGTCACCGACCGGATGCTCGCGATGTTCAAGGGCAAGAAGCCCGAGGCGGACAAGAAGGAGGGCGACCAGTGACCGAGCTCATCGCCGTCCTCTACATCATCGCCTTCGCGCTGTTCATCTACGGCCTGATGGGGCTCACCGGGCCCCGGACCGCGGTGCGCGGCAACTGGATCGCCGCCACGGGCATGGGCATCGCGGTGATCGCGACCCTGCTCACCCCCGGCATGGGCAACTGGCTGCTGATCGTGCTCGGCGTCGGTATCGGCGTGCTGGTCGGGGTGCCGTCCGCGCGCCAGGTCAAGATGACCGCGATGCCGCAGATGGTGGCGTTGTTCAACGGCGTCGGCGGTGGCGCGGTCGCGCTCATCGCCTGGGTCGAGTTCCGCACCACCGACGGCTACGCGCACGAACCGGCGTACGTCGCGATCGCCTCGCTTTTCGCCGCGCTGATCGGCTCGATCTCCTTCTGGGGCTCGCTGATCGCGTTCGGCAAGCTGCAGGAGCTGATCTCCGGCAAGCCGGTCACCATGGGCAAGGCACAGCAGCCGGTCAACCTGCTCCTGCTGATCGTCGCGGTCGGCTGCGCGGTGTGGATCGCCTCCGGCGGGGACGCCGAGATCCTGATGATCGGGCTGCTGCTGGCCGCGGCCGTGCTCGGCCTCACCGTGGTACTGCCGATCGGCGGTGCCGACATGCCCGTGGTCATCTCGCTGCTCAACGCGTTCACCGGGCTTTCGGCCGCGGCGATGGGGCTCGCGCTGTCCAACACCGCGCTCATCGTGGCGGGCATGATCGTCGGCGCGTCCGGTTCGATCCTGACCAACCTGATGGCCAAGGCGATGAACCGGTCCATCCCGGCGATCGTCGCGGGCGGCTTCGGCGGCGGCACCGCCGTCGCCTCCGGTGGCGGGTCCGGGGAACAGCGCCCGGTGCGCAGTACCAGCGCCGCCGACACCGCGATCCAGATGGCGTACGCGAACAAGGTGGTCGTCGTGCCGGGCTACGGCATGGCGGTCGCGCAGGCCCAGCACGCGGTGCGGGAGATGGCGAAACTGCTGGAGGCCAAGGGAATCACCGTCGCCTACGCGATCCATCCGGTGGCGGGCCGGATGCCGGGGCACATGAACGTCCTGCTCGCCGAGGCCGACGTGCCCTACGAGCAGCTGCGCGAGATGGACGAGATCAACTCCGAGTTCGCGCAGACCGACGTCGCGCTGGTGATCGGTGCCAACGACGTGACCAACCCGGCCGCGGAGACCGACCCCGGCTCGCCGATCTACGGGATGCCGATCCTCAAGGTCAGCGAGAGCCGTTCGATCATCGTGCTCAAGCGCGGCATGAGCTCGGGCTTCGCCGGGATCGACAACGACCTGTTCTACGATCCCAAGACCAGCATGCTCTTCGGGGACGCGAAGTCCTCGGTGGGCGAGATCGTCGAGGAGCTGAAAGCACTTTGAACCCCGGGTCGGATGTGCGGGCAGACTTCGCGGATCCGGCCGAGAACCTGGCTTTCGACGAGGCCCTGCTGCGGGTCGCGCAGGAGGCGCCGGTGCTGTGGCTCTGGCGCAATCCGGCGTGTGTCGTGGTCGGACGCGGGCAGAAGCTCGCGCGCGAGGTCCGGCTCGAGGCCTGCGAGCGGGACGGGATTCCGGTGCTGCGCCGCGCCAGCGGTGGCGGGACGGTGTTCCACGACCCGGGCAATCTCAACGTGACGCTCGTGCTGCCCGACCCGGCGCAGCGGCCGCTCGAAGCGATCGGCGCCGTGATGCGCGCCGCCGTCGAGCGTCTCGGGCTGCCCGCGAGGATCGGGGAGCGCGGGTTGTTCGTCGGCGAGGCGAAGCTCTGCGGTTTCGCCGTATTCCGCACGAAGACGGGCTTGCTCGCGCATTCGACCCTGCTCGTCGACACGGCCGCGGACCGGGTCGGCGCCTACCTCACCGGGCCACCGCCGGACCCGCGTCCGCTGGATTCCCATCGCAGCCCGGTCGCGTCACTGGCCGAACACGGGCTGCGGCCCGGCCTCGCCACGGTCGAGGCCGCCGTCCGCGACGCTGCCTCGGCGGTGCTGGGCCCGCTGGTGCCCCGGCCACCGGCACAGTCCGAAGTGGACAAACAGCGGGAGCTGCTGCTCACGCGGTACCGGTACCCTGGCTGGCATTCCGACGGCGCGCAGCGCACCGACGCGCTGCGCGGCTGAGCGGCCTGGTCCCGGACTCACCGCCGAGGTGCGACGAGGGCGTCCCTGGGTGCGTCCGTCGGATGCACCGGGGGCGTCCCTCGATGCGGTCAACGCACCCGGGGCGTCCCTCGGTCGGTTCGTGTCCGGTGGATTCAGCCTTGCTCGGCGGCGGAGAAGGTCACTGTCGGAACCTTCCGCGCGGTCCTCTTCGGTGCTTCGGCCTTCGGCGCCGCGACCTTCTTGGTGCGGGAGCGGGTGGCGGGCTCGGCCTTCTTCGCCGTCGCGGTGGTCTTCGCCGGAGCCTTCGCGCGCGTCTTCGCGGCGGCGGGCTTGGCGGCGGTCGCCTTGGTGGTGCTCTTGGCCGCCGGCTTCGCGGTGGCCTTCTTCGGCGCGGTCTTGGCCGCGGCGGCCGTTTTCGCCGTGCTCTTCGCGGGAGCCGCCTTGGCCGGGGCCTTCTTGGCGGTGCTCTTCGCGGCGGGCTTGGCGGCCGCGGGCTTGGCGGCGGTCGCCTTCGGCGCGCTCGCGCCCCTGCGGCCCGCGACGGGCTTGGCGGTCTTGGTGGTCTTGGTGGCGCGCGCCTTCTTCTTGGCACCGGGGACGATGCGCGGCCTGCGCTTGCGCCCGCCGATCCGCCTGCCGTTCCGGACGTAGGTGTCGAGGAACGACCGGAGCGCCACGGCGTTGTCGTCGGAAAGGTCGATGTCGTAGTCGATTCCGTCCAGCGCGAAGGCGACCGTTTCCGCCGCCGGATCCCCGGTCAGATCGTCCAGCAAGTGCACCGCCGTGTTCCTGGCCACGAAAACCTCCCGTGCTCGATCGTCGTACTGCGCGCAACGGGTCGGCGACGATACTGGCCCCCGATACCGCCGATTCCTTGCAGTTCGCTGATGAGGATAACCGCTGGCTTGCGCGAACTCGCGTAGTGGTGTGCGCTGAACCCATGTCGGCACAGACTTTCGATGTCGTGGTGATCGGGGCGGGACCGGTGGGCGAGGTCGCCGCCGAGCGAGTGGCGCGAGGAGGGTTGAAGGTCGCCCTCGTCGAGCACGAACGGTTCGGCGGGGAATGCTCCTATTGGGCGTGTATCCCGAGCAAGGCGTTGCTGCGCCCGGGAAATCTGCTCGCGGCGGCCAAGCGGATGCCAGGGGTGCCGGTCGGCGACCGGATCGATCCGGAGCAGGTCTTCGCGCGCCGGGACTGGTTCACCGGCAAGGGCGACGACGCCGGGCAGGTCGGCTGGGCGCGCGGCGCCGGGATCGAACCGGTGCGCGGGCACGCCGAGATCACCGGTGACCGGGAGGTCACCGTGGACGGTGACCGGGTTCTCACCGCGCGCCACGCGGTGATCGTGTGCACCGGCAGTGTGCCGAGCACGCCGCCGATTCCCGGGCTGGAAACGATCCGGACCTGGGGCTCGCGCGAGGCCACGTCGGTTTCGTCGGTGCCCGCGCGGCTCGGCGTGCTCGGCGGCGGGGTCGTCGGTGTCGAAATGGCGCAGGCGTGGGCCCGGCTCGGTGCCGAGGTCCATCTGATCATCACGGGGGAACGGCCGCTGCCTCGCCAGCCCGCGTTCGCCGGGGACGCCGTCCTGGACGGACTGCGCGCCGACGGGGTGCGCGTCCACGCGAACTCCGGTCTGAGCCGGGTGTCCGCAGTGGACAGCGGGACCGAGCTGGAACTGAAGGACGGTTCGCGGCTGGTGGTCGACGAACTGCTCGTCGCCACCGGACGCCGTCCGGCCACCACCGGGCTCGGCCTCGACCGGATGGGGCTGACCGAGGGGAAGCCGCTCGACGTCGACGACACCGGCCGGGTGTCCGCTGTGGACGGTGGCTGGCTCTACGCGGCGGGCGACGTCACCGGCCGCGCGCCGCTGACGCATCAGGGCAAGTACGCCGCACGGGCCGCGGGGGACACGGTCGCCGCGCTGGCCAAGGGCGAGCAGGTGGCCGCCGGGCCGTGGAGCCCGTTCACCGCGACCGCCGATCACCACGCCGTTCCGCAGGTGGTGTTCACCGACCCGGAGATCGCCGCGGTCGGGCTCGCGGACGCGCGCGAGGGCTCGGCCGACCGGGTCGTCGAGATCGACATCGCGGTCGCCGGGTCGTCCCTGCACGCCGACGGGTACACCGGCAAGGCCAGGATCGTCGTCGACACCGAACGCGAGGTGCTGCTCGGCGCGACCTTCGCCGGTCAGGATGTCGCCGACCTGGTGCACGCCGCGACCGTCGCGATCGTCGGCGAGGTGCCGCTCTCGCGGTTGTGGCACGCCGTCCCGGCGTTCCCGACGATCAGCGAGGTCTGGCTGCGCCTCCTGGAGGCCTACGGACTCTAGGCCTCCTGAGTGCTCCGGTCACGCGGTGGCTCATGCGCCCCAATGTGGCGTTTGAAGCCCAGTGGACCGCAAGCGTGGGGTTTGTCCTCAGCGGCGGGAACGCTCACGAGACCGGCTGGTCGAGGGCGCCCTGTGCGGCTCGGGTCAGGGCCGGGTCGTCCGAAGTGGACGGTCCGGTGAGCCACACCGCCTGCACGACCCGCACCGAAGCGCCGTCGAGCTTGCTCTGGTAGGCGGCGTTCTCGAAGCGCGGGACCTCGCCGTTCCACTGGCCGGTCTCGGTGGCGACGTCGAGAATGCCGCCTCCGCCCGGGGTGTCGGCGATGGCCTTGAAGGCGGCGGCCTGCCCGCTGCTGGTGAAGTCCACGATGCCGACGGTCACCGCGGCGGGCCGCCCGTCGACCGTCGCGGCGAAACTGGCGCGGCGGACTCCGGCGCAGCTCGTGCGTTGCAGGCTCACCTGGACGTCACCGAAGGCGTGCGACGCGCAGCGCTGGTCCGCACTGCTCGCACGCCGGGTGAACTCCAGGCTCTGCACCGGGGCCGTGCTCGGCGGGGCGCTGGACACCGGCGTCGGCGGCGGCGTGGCCGCGGGTGTGCTCGGGCTCGCGGTGGGCGCGGGCGTGTCGGAGGAACTGTTCGCCGCCACCACGATCGCCGCGACGAGCAGCACGACCAGCAGTCCGATCGCGCCGATCGGCAGCCAGCGGACGGTGCGGGACTTCTTCTCCGGCCGGGCGGACTCCGAACGCGGCTGGTCGGGCTGGTGCGGCGGTGCGCTCGCCGTGGACGCCGCGGGCCCCCTGGCGGGGGGGGGGGGGGGCGGGCGGGGGGGCGGGGGGGGGGGGGGGGGGGGGGGGGGGGTCCGGATCGGACACCGCGGACGGCGGGGTCGGCGGCCGCTGCGCCACCGGCGGGGCGGGCGTGCGCCGGGGTGGCGGGGTCTTGGCCGGGGTCTGCTCGGCCTGCTTCACCGCGGGTGCGGCCGGGGCTGCCGACGCGACCGGGGCCGCCGCCGACGCGGCGGGCGGGCTCGGCACCGCGGCGGGGACAGGGGCCGGGGCCGGTTTCGCGGGTGGTTCCTGTGGCGGGACCGGTCTCGTCGGCGCGGCGGCGACCAGGGGATTTTCCCGGATGACCGTCTGCTCGTTGTCGGAGAACTGGCTGAAGCCCTCGCCGAGCAGGACCTCGTCGGACAGGTCGGGCGTGCCGGGCGCGAGTGCCTCGATGAGCGCGCGGGCCTGGTCGATCGAGCGCGGGCGGCGGGCCGTGGCGAGCGAGACGGTGGCGGCGAGCATCGACGTCGGGGTCGGGTAGAGCACGCGGACCGGGCCGGCGAGATCCGCCGGCGGCTGCTCGACGGTCTCGACGTACGGGCCGACCGCGAGGATCGTGCCGATCGGTGCCGCACCGGGAGCGATCTCGGCGATCCGGCGTTCACACGCCTGCGAGACGTCCAGTGCCTCGGTCGCCGGGTTCACCGTGTCGTCGCCGTGCACCAGCGGCCAGCCGTCGGCCTTCCACTGCGCGCTCAGCGGTGCCTCGAGCCGCAGCGCCGGGTCCGGCAGATCGACGCCGATGACGATGAGGACGCCCTTGGGCAGCACGACGACCGCTTCCACGGGCGCGCCCTCGCCGACCGGGTCGGCACCGATCAGCGCGACGCCGCCGATCACGGTGCTGCCGCGGCCCAGCGAGGCGAGTGCCGCCCGGACGTCCTCGGCGACCCGGGACGGCTGTTGAGCGAGGCGTACGAGTCGCACGAACCCTCCCCGGACAGTGTTTTTCCGTCTCGTTCGCGCACACGCTAGCGCGCCGGGCCCCGGGAGCCACGCGACACGGGGACTTCTTTTGTCTCACCCTCCGAAAGGGGTGCGGCGGGGATACGCATCGTCGTGACAACCGTCACCCGGACGGGTGTTCACTCGTTGGGGGGCGGAAGTAGTGCCCGCTCCCACTTCAGGAGGGTCCGATGGCCGTACCCCGTTCCTGGCGCAGGCGATCCGCGGTGTTCGCCGCGCTGCTCGCGCTCCCCGTACTCGTGGCCGCGCCGGTGGCCGCCGATCCGCTCGCCCCGGTCTCCTCGGGGCTCACCCGGCTGCTCGACACCGTAACGGGCGGGACGAGGGTGACGGCGCTCGTGCACGCCGCCGACGTCGCGACGGCGGCGGACGCGGTGCGTTCGGCGGGGCTGACCCCGCTCACCTCGTTCGACCGCATCGGCGTCGTCGCCGCCGGCGGGACCGCCGACCAGGTACGCGCCGTGCGGGGTGTCCCCGGCGTGAGCTACGTCGAGAGCAACGATCCACTGAGGACGGCCGCGAGCAGCACCGGCACCACCGCGACCCGCAGCCTTCAGGCGAGGACCACGCTCAAGGACGGGAACGGCGCTCCACTGGACGGGCGCGGTGTCGGCGTCGCGATCATCGACACCGGCGTGAACCCGACCCACCCGGCGTTCCGCGCGCCGGACGGCTCGACGAGGGTGGTGCGCAGCCTCAAGAGCCTGTGCGCCGACGGCACCGCGACGAACTGCATCGTGGACGTACCGACCACTGTGGACACCGACACGCTGTCGCTCGGCGGGCACGGAACCCACGTCACCGGCATCGCGGCGGGCAACGACCTGACGCTGTCCGACGGCACGCGGGTCGGTGGATCCGCGCCGGGCTCGAAGATCACCGCCATCTCGACCGGGGCGGCGCTGCTGGTGCTGGGTACCGACGCGGCGCTGAACTGGGTGCTGGAACACCACGCCGCGCCGTGCGGCGCCGGGGTGTCGCCCGCGGTGTGCCCGCCGATCAAGGTCATCAACAACTCCTACGGACCGAGCGGCGGCGGCGCGTTCGACCCCGCCTCGGCGACGGTCAAGCTGCAGCGGGCGCTGGCCGCCGAGGGCGTGGTCACGGTGTGGGCCAACGGCAACGACGGCGGTGACGGCTCGAAGAACCTGTCCAACCCGCCCGGCCAGGACCCGACGCCCGGAGTGCTGTCCGTGGCCTCCTACAACGACCAGGGCACCGGTACGCGGGACGGCTCGGTGTCCACGTTCTCCTCACGGGGCCTCAAGACCGACCCCGCGAGCTGGCCGGACGTCTCCGCGCCGGGCGAGAACATCCTCTCCGCCTGCGGCGTCACCCTGCTCATCTGCACGCAGGGACTCCAGCCGAAAAACGGGCCCGGGCCACTGGATCTGGCCACCTACAACGTGATCAGCGGGACGTCGATGGCGGCCCCGCAGATCACCGGGATCGTCGCCCAGCTGTTCCAGGCCGCGCCTTCGGCCTCGGCGGGCGACATCGAGCGGGCGATCAAATCGACGGCGTACAAATACGTCAACGGCGCGCCCTACGTCGTGAACGGTCCGTACACCTCCAGTTTCGACAAGGGAGCGGGCCTGGTGGACGTGGTCGCGGCGGCGACCTCGCTCGGCGCTCGTCCCTGATCACCCTGGCGGGGGACCCGGAAACCCGATACGGTCAGCTCCCGGCGGCTGACCATGCCGGATTTCGGGCCCCCGCCCCCATAACCGTGGGACTTGTGGTGTTCGTGTGGCCAAACAGCACGGTTGGGGTGCAGAATGTGCTACACGTATCGGGAACTGGCACGAGAGCCCAGACCTGCATCGCTCGGGAGAGGCCGTAGGGGAAGACGTCCCTCGTCGAGCAAGCGGAGGTCAGCAGTGAGCACCCGTGGCAACACCCGAGGCGTGGTGTACGTCCACTCGTCGCCGTCTGCGGTTTGTCCGCACGTCGAGTGGGCTATTTCGGGCACCCTGGGTGCCCGTGTCGAGCTGAAGTGGACGGCGCAGCCTGCCAGTCCGGGTCAGCTGCGTGCCGAGTGCGGCTGGCGCGCGCCCGCGGGCACCGGCGGCAAGCTCGCCGCCGCCCTCAAGGCGTGGCCGATGCTGCGCTTCGAGGTCACCGAGGAGCCCAGCGCGGGCGTCGACGGTGAGCGGTTCTGCTTCGCGCCGGGCCTCGGCCTGTGGCACGGGCGGACGAGCGCCAACGGCGACATCGTCGTGGGCGAGGACCAGCTGCGCGCGCTGGTGGCCAAGACGCGGGCGGGTGAGGCGCTGGCCCACCAGCTCGACGAGCTGCTGGCCGCGAGCTGGGACGAGGCGCTGGAGCCCTATCGGCACGCCGGGGACGGCGCTCCGGTCACCTGGCTGCACCAGGTCGGGTAGCCCGGGTGGGCGGCCGCTAACCTCTTGGGGTGAGTGCCGGTACCCCGACCCGTCAGCGTTGGCTGGTCCCTGTTCTCGTCGTCGTCGCGTCCCTGACCGTCGGTGTCGGGCTGCTGGCCCGTGAGGTCTACAGCCGCCCGGACGCCGCTCCTGCGGGCACCGCCGCCGGGCACACCGTCACTCCGGCGACGTCCACGCCGCTGCGCCCGGACCAGGAACCGGGGCCGGACACCGTCGAGCTCAGCCCGGACGCGGCGGCGCATCCGCAGCAGGAAGCCGTCCACACGGTGCTGCAGACCTACTTCAGCGCGATCAACGAGCGCAACTACGCGAAGTGGACGACGTCGGTCACCAGCGATCTGTACAGCAGCAAGCCGCCGCCGAGGTTCCAGGCCGACTTCCGGTCCACAAAGGACGGCAGCATCCGGATCTACCGGATCGAGCCGGGATCGACGTCCGGGACGCTGCGGGTGCTCGTCGGCTTCACCAGTACCCAGGCTTCCTCGGAGGCGCCGCCCGACTTCCCCGAGCCGTGCATCCGCTGGCGGCTCATGATGCCGCTGGTCCGGGAGGGCAACGGCCTGCGCGTCGACAAGGGTTCGCAGAACGACAACCCGGTCCACGAGAAGTGCTGAAGGGGACGTTCCTCTCGTAAGACGCACTGAAGGGGGGGGTGGGGGGGGGTGTTGGGGGGGGGTTGGGGGGCGGGGGAGTGC
>NZ_JBHYIK010000006.1:177827-216401 GCF_042739735.1 Amycolatopsis sp. NPDC059027
ACAACACAAGCCGAGTACTCGTTTGTGTGTGTTGTTTTCTCTACACATGACACGAACACCTCGGGGGTTACCCCCCTCATCGTCGTGCGGCAACCCCCCCCTTCAGCTCTCTCAGGCCTGGGTGACCAGGAGGGCGACGTTGTGGCCGCCGAACCCGAACGAGTTGCTGATCGCGGCGCCGAGCTCGACCTTGCGCGGCTCGCCCTGGACGACGTCCAGCTGGACCTTCGGGTCGAGATCGGCCAGGTTGAGCGTCGCGGGCACGATGCCGTGGTACAGCGCCAGGATCGTGGCGATGCCCTCGACCGCGCCTGCCCCGCCGACGAGGTGACCGAGCGCGCCCTTCGGCGCGGTGATCACCGGGTGGTCGCCGACCGCGTTCTTGATCGCCGCCGCTTCGCCGACGTCACCGACGACGGTCGACGTCGCGTGCGCGTTGACGTGACCGATGTCGGCGGGCGAGAGCCCGGCCATCCTCATCGCCGCGCGCATGGCCGCGATCTGGCCGATGCCCTCGGGGTGGTTGCCGGTGATGTGGTAGGCGTCGGAGGTGATGCCGTGCCCGGCCAGCGTCGCGTAGATCCGCGCGCCGCGTGCCCTGGCCCGGTCCGCCCGCTCCAGGACGACCACGCCGGCGCCCTCGCCGAGGACGAACCCGTCCCGGTGGGCGTCGAACGGCCGCGACGCGGCGGCCGGGTCGTCGTTGCGGGTGGACACCGTGCGGGCCTGGGCGAAACCGGCCAGCGTGATCGGGTGGATGCACGCTTCGGCGCCACCGGCCACCACGACGTCGGCCCTGCCGGACCGGATCATCTCGACCCCGGCGGCGATGCCCTCGGCACCCGAAGCACACGCGGATGCGGGGGAGTGCACCCCGGCCCGCGCCTTCAGCTCGATGCCCACGTGCGCGGCGGGGCCGTTGGGCATCAGCATCGGCACGGTCAGCGGCGACACCTTGCGGATGCCGTGCTCGTTCAGCAGATCGTGCTGGTGCAGCAGCGTGACCGGGCCGCCGATACCGGTGCCGATCGCCACGCCGAGCCGCTCGGGCTCGACGTCGGTGTGCTCGTCGGTCTGTTCCGCGAAACCGGCGTCGGCCCAGGCCTGCCGGGCCGCGATCAGCGCGATCTGCTCACAGCGGTCCAGGCGCCGGGCCTGCACCCTCGGCAGGATCTCGGACGGTTCGACCGCCAGCGGGGCGCCGATCTTGACCGGCAGGTCGATCTTCTCGGCCCACTCGGCCTCGATCGTGCGGACCCCGCTCTTCCCGGACAGGAGACCGTCCCAGGTGGACGCGACGTCCCCGCCGAGCGGGGTGGTGGCCCCCAGGCCGGTGACCACGACGTCGTTGGTGCTCATGGAGAACTCCCCAAGGTCGGCTCCGGACCGGGCGGGTCCCGATCCGGGTACGAAAGGCCTCAGTTCTGGTTGGCGGACACGTAGTTGACCGCGTCGCCTACGGTCTTCAGGTTGGCCAGCTCGTCGTCCGGGATCTTGACGCCGAACTTGTCCTCGGCCTGCACGGCGATCTCGACCATCGACAGCGAGTCGATGTCCAGGTCGTCCACGAACGACTTCTCGGTGGTGACGTCGTCCTGAGCCACGCCCGCGACCTCTTCGACGATCTCGGCGAGGCCGGCGAGGATCTCAGTGTTGTCAGCCATGGGGTTGTTCCCTTCTCGGTGTTCTTTTCGTGTGCCCCGCGGGCACGGCGCCCGCGGGGAAAGTATCCACTAGGGACAGACGAACGCCTGGCCCGCGTAGGAGAGGCCGGCGCCGAAGCCGACGGCCAGCACGAGGTCGCCGGATTTCACGGTGCCCGCCTTGCGCATGTGGTCCAGCGCCAGCGGGATCGAGGCCGACGAAGTGTTGCCGGAGTACTTGATGTCGTCGGCGACGACCATGTCCTCGCGGGCGCCCTTGGCACGAAGCTTCTTCGCGATCGCCTCGACGATGCGCAGGTTGGCCTGGTGCGGGATCAGCACGTCCACATCGGACGGTTCGAGCCTTGCCGCGGCGAGCGCCTGCAGCGCGATCGGCGCGATCTGCGTGGTCGCCCACCGGAAGACCGACTGGCCCTCCTGGTAGATGTACTTGTGGTCGCGCATGTAGATGAGGTCGACCAGTTCACCGGCGCTGCCCCAGACGACCGGGCCGATGCCGGGCTCGTCGGCCGCGCCGACCACCGCGGCGCCCGCGCCGTCGGCGAAGATGATCGCGTTCGCGCGGTCGGTCGGGTCCACCGAGTCGGTCAGCTTCTCGGCGCCGATCACCAGCGCCTTCTTCGACGAACCGGCCTTGATCAGGTCGGAGGCGACGCCGAGGCCGTAGCAGAACCCGGCGCACGCGGCGTTGAGGTCGAACGCGCCGGGGTTGGGGATCCCGATGCGGGCGGCGACCTGGGCGGAGGCGTTCGGGATCAGCGAGGGCATCGTGCAGTTCGGCAGGATCACGGTGTCCACTTCGGACGGATCGACGCCGGCGTCGGCCAGCGCGGCCGTGCCCGCCGCCACGGCGAAGTCGACCAGCAGCTCGTCCTTCTCGGCGAAGCGGCGCTCGATGATGCCGACGCGGTCACGGATCCACTGGTCGCTGGTGTCCATGATCTGCGACAGGTCGTCGTTGGTGACGATCTTGTCGGGCTGCGCGCTCCCCACACCGAGGATGCGGCTCCCGGTGACACTCCGTGGCTGGCGCAGGGTGGGGCGAGGGTCGGTCACTGAGCGTCCTCCTGGCGCTGCTGCACCGCGGCAAGCTCGGCGGGCGACTTCAGCGCGGTGGTAGTGGTCACGACGCCCTTGAGCTGCCGCTTGACCAGACCGGTCAGCGTGCCCGCGGGCGCGAGTTCGAGGGTGCTGGTCACGCCGAGCGAGACCAGGCCGTCCATGGTGAGATCCCAGCGCACCGGGCGGGTGACCTGGGAGACGAGGCGATCGAGGTACTCCGCGCCGCTGGTGACCACCGTGCCGTCGGCGTTCGACAGCAGGGGACGCGCCGGGTCGGCGGGGCTCAGCTCGACGGCGTACTTCCGCAGGGTCTCCTCGGCGGGCGCCATGTAGTGCGTGTGGAAGGCACCGGCCACCTTGAGCGCGCGGATCTTCGTGCCCTCGAGGGGATGGGCGACGATGCGCTCGATGGCGTCGGCCGCACCGGAGGCGACGATCTGCCCGGCGCCGTTGCGGTTCGCGGCGGCCAGCCCGTGGTCGGCCAGCCAGGCGGTGACCTGCTCGGGATCGCCGAGCATGACCGCGGCCATCGAGGTCGGTTCCAGCGCGCAGGCCTTCGCCATCTCCGCTCCGCGCACCGCGGCCAGCGCGACCGCGTCGGCCTCGGGCAGCACTCCGGCGATCGCGGCGGCGGCGAGCTCGCCGACGGAATGCCCGGCGACCGGGGCGTCGTCGGGCACCGGGGCGGTGCGCCGCAGCTGGTCGAAGGCGAGCAGCGAGAGCGCGACGATCAGGGGCTGCGCGACGGCGGTGTCCTGGATCTCGTCGGCCTCGGCTTCGGTGCCCAGCCGGATCAGGTCGAGCCCGGAGCGGGCGGACCAGTCTTCGAGCAGCGCGCGGGCGCCGTCGAGTTCGAGCCAGGGCGTGAGCATGCCGGGGGCCTGTGACCCCTGGCCGGGAGCGAGGACTGCGACTGTCACCCCTCAAGACAACACGCCGGTGCCCCTTCGCGGGGATGTCGACGCTCACCAAGTCCGGCCGACGTTATTGGAGGAAACCTCCAAAGGCACGGGGAGGATCGCCGCGCTTAACCCGGAAGCCTTGTCGGGTTCAACCACCTTTCGCTATGAACTCGGTCACCACAGGCCGCGGCCGCGGGCGAGGCGGCCGACGGTCAGCGCGATCCGCAGCACCAGCGCGTCGCGCGGGTCGGTGGCGTGCCTGCCGGTGAGTTCGGCGGCCTTCCGCAGCCGGTACCGGACGGTGTTGGGGTGCACGAACAGGGTGCGCGCGCACGTTTCCAGCACGCCGCCGCTCTCCAGGTACGTCTCGACCGTGCGCTGGAGCGCGGGCCCCGCCTCCTCCAGCGGCCGCGCGATCTCCTCCACGAGCAGCCGCTCGGCCTCGGGATCGCCGGACAGGGCCCGCTCGGGGAGCAGGTCGTCGGAACGGACCGGACGGGGCGCGCCGGGCCAGCCGACCACCGCGCGCAGCGCGGAAAGCGCCTCGGACGCGCTGTGGTGCGCCTCGGCGAGCGAAGGCACCGTCGGTCCCGCGACGACCGGGCCGTCGGCGAAGGCGATCGACATCTTCGCCAGGATTTCCCGTTCCTTGATCCCGCCCTCGGTCGGCCCGCCGACGACGACGACCAGCCGCGAGCCCTGCACCGAAAGCAGCACCGGGCGGCCCACCCGCGCGGCCCGGCTGCGGACCTCGAACACCACGGTCGGCGGATCCTCCGACGGCGGGTTGCCGACCAGGACGGTCGCCGCGGCGGCCGGGTCCCAGCCGAGCGCGGCCGCGCGGGAGAGCACGGCCTCCTCGGCGTCGCCACGGACGATCCCGTCGACGACCAGTGCCTCCAGCCGCGCGTCCCACGCGCCCCTCGCCTCGGCGGCCGCGGCGTAGGAGTTCGCCGCGGCGAAGGCGATTTCCCTGCCGTAGCGCAGGATTCCCTCGATCAGGGCGGCGCGTTCGGTCTCGTTCGCGGCGAACTCGGGCAGTTGCTCCTCGAACACCTCGATCGCGAGCCGCACCATGCCCACGGCCTGGCGCAGGCTGACCCAGCGCGAGAGCTCGGCGGGCGCGTCGCGGAAGGCGTCGGTGGTCAGCCGCAGCGACTCCTTGTCGTCGCGCAGCCAGGCGACGAACCCGGACGCGCCGGTCTGGGTGATCAGCAGCACGCTG
The DNA here is from genome assembly GCF_042739735.1 of Amycolatopsis sp. NPDC059027. Lineage (NCBI taxonomy): Bacteria > Bacillati > Actinomycetota > Actinomycetes > Pseudonocardiales > Pseudonocardiaceae > Amycolatopsis > Amycolatopsis sp. NPDC059027. Next base: position 182,681 of record NZ_JBHYIK010000006.1, read on the forward strand.
GCGCGCTGATCGGCGGGCAGCCGGGCGAACCAGGACAGCCGCTGTTCCATCACCGCGACGCTCGCGCTGGCGAGCCGCCCGGAGGCGTGCTCCAGCCGGTTGAGGGTCTTCGCGGACAGGCCGTGGTGTTTCGCCACCCGGCGTCCGGTGTTCGTTTCCGCCATGACCGGTCGATCCTACGGGGACCGGTCATCCGCAACTTTCGGCGGCGGATCCGCAACCGGAGTCGGTAGGCGGCTCCGTCGCGGTCTCTCTACTATCCGTAACCAGGGGAAACAGGCCGACACAGTGGGGAGAGAACACCGTGCGAGAACCCGGGTTGGAGATCGACGCGATCTCCAAGCGCTATGGCGACGTCGTCGCGCTGCGCGAAATGACCTTTTCCGTGCGGCCCGGCGAGCTCTTCGGGTTCGTCGGCAGCAACGGCGCGGGCAAGACCACGACGATGCGGATCGCGCTCGGCGTGCTGGCCGCCGACGCCGGCGCGGTGCGCTGGGCTGGCGAGCCGGTCACGCACGAGACGCGCAGGCACATCGGCTACATGCCGGAGGAGCGCGGGCTGTACCCGAAGATGAAGGTGGCCGAACAGCTGACCTACCTGGCTCGGCTGCACGGGATGTCCGCGCCCGCCGCTCGCGCGTCGACGGAGAAATGGGCCGAACGGCTCGGTGTCGCCGGCCGCCGCGACGACGAGGTGCAGAAGCTGAGCCTGGGCAACCAGCAGCGGGTCCAGCTCGCCGCGGCGCTCGTGCACGAACCGCGGATCCTGGTGCTGGACGAGCCGTTCTCCGGGCTCGACCCGGTCGCGGTGGACGTGATGAGCCAGGTGCTCAAGGAGAAGGCGGCCGAGGGCGTCCCGGTGGTGTTCTCCAGTCACCAGCTGGATCTGGTGGAACGGCTCTGCGACCGCGTCGGGATCGTCCGAAGTGGACAGATGGTGGCCAGTGGCACGGTGACCGAGCTGCGTGCGGGCGGCGCCGTGCGGTTGCTGATCGACGCGCCGGCGGCGCCGGACGGCTGGGCCGGCGCGCTGCCGGGCGTGAAGGTGCTGGGCAGGGAAGGCAGCGTGACCGAGGTCGAGCTGGGGGAGGGCGCGGACGACCAGGCCGTGCTGCGGGCGGCGCTGGCGACCGGCCCGGTGCGCGAGTTCGCCCGGAAACAGCCCTCCTTGACCGAGTTGTTCCGTTCCGTGGTGACCCAGGAGGTGGCGGCATGACCGCGCCCGTTTCCGGCTCGGATGTCCGGATGAGTCCGCTGTCGGCTGTCGGCCTCGTGGCCTCACGCGAGATCGGCACCCGGTTCCGTTCCAAGGCCTATCGCGTCAGTACGGCCGTGATGCTGCTGCTGATCGTCGCCGCGACGATCGTGGTCAGGTTGTTCAGCGGCGGCAGTGGCGCCGACGCCACGGTGGGTGTCCTCCCGGCCACCTCGTCGCTCGCGGCTCCCTTGGCGGCGAGCGGGAAGACGCTGGACGAGAAGATCGCGACGAGCCCGGTGCCGGACGAGGCGGCGGGCCGGGCGAAGGTGGCCGACGGCTCGCTGGACGCGCTGCTCACGAGCGCGGCGGACGGCAAGCTCCAGGTGGTCGTCAAGAAGGACATCAACGGGAAGCTGAAGAACGTCCTGAACGTGCTCGCCGGGCAGGTCGCGCTGAACCAGCAGATCACCGGTCTCGGCGGGGACCCGGCGAAGGTGAACGCCGCGGTCGCGGGCGCGGCGGTGGCCGTCTCGCCGATGGAGAAGCCGTACGACTACGACGGCCAGCAGCTGTTCCTCGGCATTGTCACCGGGATCCTGATCTATCTGTCGTTGATGATCAACGGCCAGAGCGTCGCGCAGGGCGTCGTGGAGGAAAAGACGTCACGGGTCGTCGAGCTGTTGCTGTCGACGATCAAACCGTGGCAGCTGATGGCGGGGAAGGTGCTCGGCATCGGCACGGTCGGGCTGGTCCAGATGCTGCTGATCGGTGTGGTCGGGGTGATTTCCGGCCGGGCGACCGGGGCACTGGACCTGTCGGTTTCGGCGGCGGTCGGGACCGTGGTGTGGCTGATCGTGTGGTACCTGCTCGGATTCTTCATGTACGCGATCGTGTTCGCCGCGCTCGGCGCGCTGGTTTCGCGGCAGGAAGACGTGGGCGGGGCGACGATGCCCGCGCTGATGCTGGTGATCGCGGGATATCTGGTCGGTATCTCGATTCTGCCGAGCGATCCGTCGAACAGTTTCGCCGAGGTGCTTTCGATCATCCCGGTGTTCGCGCCGACGGTGATGCCGATCCGCCTGGCGATGGGCGGGGTTCCCGTCTGGGAGGCCGTCCTTTCCATCGCCTTGGTGATCGCCCTGATTCCCGCGCTGATCTGGCTGGCCGCGCGCATCTATCGCAACGCCGTGATGCGCACCGGCGCCAAAGTCAAACTCCGAGACGCCCTCCGCGCCGCCTAGTAGACCAGCCCGGAGCACTTCACCCACACGCACCTCACCGCCCCCTCTCCCCTCCCCGCGGTAACCCTCCGCGGGGAGGGGAAACGCAAACCCCAGGCAAACAAAACAACCAAAAGCCGAAACACCTTCACAAGGCGACAAACGCACAACCGTCTCACCAATAAGCCGGGACGCCACGAGATCAACGGGACAGAACTACGAAAGGCGACTACCACGGGGGGCCGGGGGGCGAAGCCCCCACCCGGCGGGGTCTGGGGTTCGACCCCAGAAGACGCAGATACGATCGAGGCCGCCCGGCGCTGAGCGGTTTTCGCTGCGCCGGACGGCCTCGTCTCCCCGGTCCCCACCGGTAGCTCAAGTATGGATGGCGTTGATCTTCTCGCGCTAGCCGACTCACTCGATCGTGGAACTCCCGAGTTGCCGGGCCCCTCTCGCTGATCAACGATCCACGCAGCGAATGTGCAACGAATCGGCGGGAAGGAGTTGTCGTGGGCCAGCAGCTCAAGGACGGGCTCGGGCAGGCGTGGGGCCTGGTCGCGACGTTCGTTCCGAAACTGATCGCTTTTCTGATCATCCTGTTCATCGGGTGGCTCATCGCGAAGGGCATCGCGAAGGCACTGGAACTGGTGCTCGGGAAACTCGGTTTCAGCAAACTGATCGAGAAGACCGGCCTGACCCGAATGCTGGGGCAGGCGAACGTCGACGCCGCCGGAATCCTGGTCAAAATCGTCTACTACTTCATTCTGCTGATCGCGCTGCAGCTCGCGTTCGGGGTGTTCGGGCCGACCAACCCGGTGAGTCAGCTGCTCAACGAGATCATCGCGTTCCTGCCGCGGGTGGTGGTGGCGCTGGTGCTGATCATCGTGGCGGCGGCGATCGCGAACGTGGTGCGCGGCGCGGTGACGGGTGCGCTGGCGACGCGGCCCGCCGCGCGGCTGCTGGGCACGATCAGTTACTGGCTGATCATGGCGTTCGGCATCATCGCGGCGCTGGGCCAGGTGAACATCGCGACGGCGATCACCGGGCCGATCCTGATCACGGTGCTGGCGACGATCGGCGGCGTGATCGTGGTCGGGTTCGGTGGTGGGCTGATCAAGCCGGCGCAGGAGCGGTGGCACGGCTGGCTGGCGAATCTGCAGGGGCAGGTGGGCAAGCCGAAGCAGCAGCCCACGGTCGGTTCGGAGACGCCGACGCCGCCCGCGGGGATTCACCGGCTGGACGAGTGAGGCTCCTCGTGTGGGCCCGGTGGTCGAGGAAGGCACCGGGCCCGCACGGGGCACCAGAAGTCATTTCAGGTTGTAGGCGTTGATGATGGTCTGCTCGGCGGTGTTGCCGTAGCGGTCGGCGGCCTTGGCGCGCAGGGACACCGCGCTCGCACCGGTGGGGTGGTGCAGCAGCGCGACCCCGTTGGCGAGGACGGGCGCGAAGGTCCAGACGACGCCGCCGTCGTAGGAAACCTCCACGGTGAGTTGTTTCGGCGCTTCGCCGGTGCTCGAGCCTTGTGGCCAGTACGCGAGCGGAACCAGGTACGGACGTCCCGCCGGCGCGGCGTTGTCCGCGTCGAGATCGGGCGTGAAGCGGATGACGCCGACGGGGAGCCGCTCCGGGCCGTCGGTGTGCCGGGAGCCGAACGTCCAGGCGGAGCTGACCCGGCTGCTGAGACCGGCGGCACCGCTTCTGCTCGCCTCAGTGGTCAACCGGTAGGCGCCCGGCTCGGCCGGGACCGTGAACCGCCCCTGTCCCGGCCGCGATGTCCGGCCGATTTCCTTGCCGTCGCGATACAGCACGCCCGGGACGATGCGCAGTCGAGCAGGCACTCTTGGTGTCCGTCTTGCGCGGGCGACGGTAGCGGCATCTTTCGTTGCGCGACAAGCTTTCCCTCGCAATTTGTCGGGTGGTGAGTGGCTGGTGAATAGGCTGGTCCGATGGGACGAGGGGTGGTTTCGGCACTATGGCGGTATCCGGTGAAGTCGATGCGCGGCGAATGGTTGCGCGCGGCGAAGTTCGGCGAACGCGGCGTCGACGGCGACCGCCGGACGGAGCGTCGGTACGCGGCGACGACGATGCCGTGCACGGCCTGCTGTCCAGCCATCTGGACCGGCCGTCGGTGACACTCGTGAAGGAAGCCTCGATCCCGCACCACGACGAGGCGGCCGTGCACCTGGTCACCACGTCCACCCTCGCGTGGCTGCGGGAACGGGCGCCGGGCGTGCCGATCGACGAGCGGAGGTTCCGGCCCAACCTCTTGGTGGACACGGGTTCGTCGCCCTGCCTCGCAGAGGAGACCTGGATCGGTGATCACGTCCGGATCGGCGACGTCGAGCTGGAGATCCTGCGCCGGGCTCAGCGCTGCGTGATGGTCGACCTGCCCTGCGCGGACCTGCCCCCGGCGCGCGGGCTTTTCAAGACCATCGTGACCCACAACGAGCGGATGCTCGGCGTGCACGCGCGGGTGGTCCGCGGTGGCGTGATCCGTGCCGGTGCCCACGTGACCTGCTGAGCCCCCTCATCCGGGTGTTCCGCGCCTCACAGTCTCTGGGGAATGCCGCCGCGGGGGAGCATGTTGGGAGCGGTAGACGGAAGGGGCGCTCGTGGACTTCTTGCTGCACCACGGGATCACGGTGTTCGGCCAGTGGATCTCGATCGCGGAGCTGGCCGGTCAGCTGTTCGCGCTCGCGGTGGTCTTCCTCGCGCAACGTCGCACGCTGTGGACGTGGCCGGTGCAGGTCGGCGCCACCGTGCTGCTCTTCGCCGTGTACATCTCCGCGCATCTGGGCGGGCTCGCCACGCGTCAGATCGCCATCCTCGTGATCTCGATCTACGGCTGGTGGGCGTGGTCGCGGCACAACGACCCGGTGTTCGGGATCGTGGTCCGCAAGGGCAGGCTCGCCGAACGGCTGAGCATGATCGCCGCGTTCGCCGTCGGCACCACCGCGATGGCGCTGGTCCTCGACGCACTGCACGCCTCGTGGGCGCCGTGGCCGGACGCCGCCCTGTTCATCGGGACTCTCGTCGCCTTCGCCGCGCAGGGCCTCGGGCTCGTCGAGTTCTGGCTGGTCTGGCTGGTGGTCGACGCCATCGGCGTGCCGCTGCAGATCTCGTCGGGCCTGTACTTCTCGGCCGCGATCTACGTCGTGTTCGCCGGGCTGGTGATCCACGGCTGGTGGAGCTGGAACCGGTCGGCGAAGCAGGTCCGCGCCGCCCGCACCGGCAAGGCCCTGGCCCCCTCGAACTGACGATCTCGCGTGATCAGAGACGTAACTCGCGTGATCAGGCGGAGATCTCGCGTGATTGGACGCGACACCGGTCCAATCACGCGAGATCTCCGTTCAATCACGTGAGTTGCGCGTTCGATCACGCGAGATCGCTGGGTCAGCGCAGGATGACGTGGGTGGGGCGGAGGTCGTCGACGGCGCGGACGCCGAGCAGCTGCATGGTGCGGACCATTTCGGTGCGGAGAATGTCGACGCAGCGCTGGACGCCGCGCTCGCCGCCCGCCATGAGGCCGTAGAGGAACGCGCGGCCGATGAGCACGGCGTCGGCGCCACTGGCGATCGCGGCCACGATGTCCCCGCCGGACAGGATGCCGGTGTCGAGCCAGACCTCGGCGCTGCTCTGGATCTCGTCGCGCACCGCGGGCAGCAGTTCGAGCGGCGTCGGGGCGCGGTCGAGCTGGCGGCCGCCGTGGTTGGACAACAGCACCGCGTCGGCACCGTGCTTGACGACGTCGCGCGCGTCCGTGACGTTCTGGATGCCCTTGACGACGAGCTTGCCCGGCCAGGTCTGCCGGACCCAGTCGAGGTCGTCGAAGTTCAGCGCCGGGTCGAAGAGCAGGTCGAGCAGCTCGGCCACGGTGCCGCCGAAATGGTTCAGCGACGCGAAACTCAGCGGCTCGGTGGTGAGCAGGTTGAACCACCATGCCGGGTGCATCGCACCGTCGAGCACGGTCTTGAGCGTCAGCGCGGGCGGGATGGTGAGCCCGTTGCGCACGTCGCGCAGCCGGGCGCCGGCGACCGGGGTGTCCACGGTCAGCATCAGCGTGTCGTAGCCCGACTCCCAGGCCCGATTCATCAGATCTTCGCCCGCGCCGTGGTCGTGCCAGACGTAGAGCTGGAACCACTTGCGGGCACCGGGCGCGGCTTCGGCGAGGTCCTCGATCGACGTCGTCGCCATCGTGGACAGCCCTATCGGGATGCCGTTGCGCTCGGCGACCCGGCCCACCGCGCGCTCGCCCTCGTGCTGCATCATCCGGGTGAACCCGGTGGGCGCGAACGCGAACGGCAGTGCCGAGCGCTTGCCGAGGATCTCCCTGCTGGTGTCCACATCGGACACTCCGCGCAGGATGTTCGGCTGGAACTCGACGCGGCGGTACGCCTGTCGGGCACGGCGGAGGCTGTCCTCCAGCTCGGCGGCGCCGTCGGTGTAGTCGAACGCCGCGCGCGGGGTGCGCTTGCGGGCGATCATCCGCAGGTCGGCGATGGTGTGCGCGTTCGCAAGCCGCCGGTCGGTGGGGTTGAGCACGACCGGCTTCGGGCGCAGGATCTGCTTGAACTCGCTCGGCCGCGGCAGCTGGCGCTTCGTCACAAGACCACCTCCATGTACAAAGGGACCCGGCAGACATCGGATGTCTGCCGGGTCCCTTTCTAGCACTCGGTCACGCGTTGCCGGAGTCGGAGGTCTGCGGACCCGCGGCCGAGACGTCGTCGATGCGGTACTTCCGCGTCGCCTCGATCACCTTGTCGCGGGAGACCTCGCCGCGCCGCGCGAGCGCGGTGAGCGCGCCGACGGTGATCGACTCGGCGTCGACCAGGAACTTCCGCCGCGCGGCCGGGCGGGTGTCGGAGAAGCCGAACCCGTCGGTGCCCAGCGTCAGCATGTCGGTCGGCACCCACGGGCGGATCAGGTCCGGCACCGCGCGCATCCAGTCCGACACCGCCACGACCGGCCCGTTCACGCCGGACAGCTTCTCCGTCACGTACGGCACGCGCGGCGAGCTGCCCGGGTAGAGCAGGTTGTCGTGGTCGACCTCGACGGCCTCGCGGCGCAGCTCCGTCCACGACGTCGCCGACCACACCGCGGCCCGCACGCCCCACTCCTCGGCCAGCAGCTTCTGGGCCTTGAGCGCGTCCGGCATCGTGACGCCGGAGACCAGGATCTGCGCCTCGGGACCGTCGCCCGCCGGGGCGTCGGCGTACTTGTACAGACCCTTGAGCAGGCCCTCGACGTCGAGGTTCTCCGGCTCGGCCGGCTGCTGGTACGGCTCGTTGTAGATCGTCATGTAGTAGAACACGTTCTCGCCGTTGCCGTCCGGCCCGGTTTCGCCGTACATCCGGCGCAGGCCGTCCTTGACGATGTGCGCGATCTCGAACGAGTAAGCCGCGTCGTAGGCCACCACGGCCGGGTTGGTCGCGGCCAGCAGCAGCGAATGCCCGTCGGCGTGCTGGAGACCCTCACCGGTCAGCGTGGTCCGGCCCGCGGTGGCGCCGAGCACGAACCCGCGCGCCATCTGGTCGGCCGCGGCGTACAGGCCGTCACCGGTGCGCTGGAACCCGAACATCGAGTAGAAGATGTAGATCGGGATCATCGGCTCGCCGTGCGTGGCGTACGAGGTGCCGACGGCGGTGAACGACGCGGTCGAGCCCGCCTCGTTGATGCCCTCGTGCAGGATGACGCCCTTCTCGGACTCCTTGTACGCCAGCATGAGGCTCGCGTCGACCGAGGTGTAGGTCTGCCCGTGCGGGTTGTAGATCTTCGCCGTCGGGAACATCGAGTCGAGGCCGAACGTGCGGGCCTCGTCCGGGATGATCGGCACGATCCGGCGGCCGATCTCGGAGTCCTTCGCCAGCTCGCGGATGAGCCGGACGAACGCCATCGTGGTGGCGACCTCCTGCTTGCCGGAGCCCTTGCGGATGCCCTCGTAGACCTTGTCGCCGGGCAGCACGAGCGCCTTCGCGGCCTTCGGGCGCCGCTCGGGCAGGAACCCGCCGAGCGCCTTGCGGCGGCCCAGCATGTACTCGATCTCCGGCGAGTTCTTGCCGGGGTGGTAGTACGGCGGCAGCTTCGGGTCGCGCTCGAGCTCCTCGTCGCTGATCGGGATCCGCTGCGAGTCGCGGAACAGCTTCAGGTCGTCGAGGGTGAGCTTCTTCATCTGGTGCGTGGCGTTGCGGCCCTCGAACGCCGGGCCGAGGCCGTAGCCCTTGATGGTGTGCGCCAGGATCACCGTCGGCTGGCCGTTGTGCTCCAGCGCCGACTTGTAGGCCGCGTACACCTTGCGGTAGTCGTGGCCGCCGCGCTTGAGGTTCCAGATGTCGGCGTCGGAGAGGTCCTTGACGAGGTCCTTCGTGCGCGGGTCGCGGCCGAAGAAGTGCTCACGGACGAAGGCGCCGTCGTTGGCCTTGTACGTCTGGTAGTCACCGTCCGGGGTGACGTTCATCAGGTTGACCAGCGCGCCGTCGCGGTCGGCGTGCAGCAGCGAGTCCCACTCGCGGCCCCAGATGACCTTGATCACGTTCCAGCCGGCGCCGCGGAAGTACGACTCCAGCTCCTGGATGATCTTACCGTTGCCGCGCACCGGGCCGTCGAGCCGCTGCAGGTTGCAGTTGATCACGAAGGTCAGGTTGTCCAGGCCCTCGCCCGCGGCCACGTGGATCAGGCCCCGCGACTCCGCCTCGTCCATCTCGCCGTCGCCGAGGAACGCCCAGACGTGCTGGTCGCTGGTGTCCTTGATGCCACGGTCGCGCAGGTAGCGGTTGAACCGGGCCTGGTAGATCGCGTTCATCGGGCCGAGGCCCATCGACACGGTCGGGTTCTCCCAGAACTCCGGCATCAGCCGCGGATGCGGGTACGACGGCAGGCCGCCGCCCTCGCCGGCGTGCGAGTACTCCTGGCGGAACCCGTCGAGCTGCTGCTCGGTCAGGCGGCCCTCGAGGAACGCGCGGGCATAGACGCCGGGGGAGGCGTGGCCCTGGATGAAGATCTGGTCGCCGCCGCCGGAATGGTCCTTGCCGCGGAAGAAGTGGTTGAACCCGACCTCGTACAGCGCCGCGGAGGACGCGTACGTCGAGATGTGGCCGCCGACGCCGACGCCGGGCCGCTGCGCGCGGTGCACCATGATCGCGGCGTTCCAGCGGATGTACGCGCGGTAGCGGCGCTCGATCTCCTCGTCACCGGGGAACCAGGGTTCGTTCTCCGTCGGGATCGTGTTGACGTAGTCGGTCGACGTCAGCGCGGGCACCCCGACGTGCCGCTCCCTGGCGCGCTCCAGGATGCGCAGCATCAGGTACCGGGCGCGCTGCTGACCACCCCTGGCCAGCGCCTCGTCGAAGGAGTCCAGCCACTCGGCCGTCTCCTCCGGGTCGATGTCGGGCAGGTGCGCCGCGAGTCCGTCACGGATGACGCGTACGCGTGCCGGGGTCTCCTTGCCGGAGGCGCCGTCGTTCTGCGGGGCCAAGGGGTCTCCTTGTGAAACGTTGTAGCTGGGTCGTGCTCGTACGTGGGGTGTTCCGACTTTTATCGTCGTCGCCGTTTCCGCTCCCGTCACCTCTACTCGTCGGTAACGTTCGCCGACCCGGTCTCACCACTCCGCGCGCGCCGTTGTATCGCGCGCGCGTTATTCCTCCCCACCCTAGGACAGGCGGTCCGCGAGGGTGGCAGAGCGGTCCCTTCGGGGCCGCCCGAAGCCCGTCGCACGCCGTGCCGACGTGACACGAGTTGCCAAAGATCCGGTGTGGACGGTTGCGCGCAGCGCCGCGCCAGTGTTCGCTATCTCCAACCGTGTAGCCGAGTGTGGTGGCCGCGAGGTCCGCGCAGCGGATGGGCCGCCACGCTCCGTCGTAGTTGGAGGAGTGAAAGCAGTGGTCGCCGCGGGAGACGCTGAGCAGCGCAGCGTCGCCGAAAGGCTTGGCATCAAGCCCGACATGGTGGTCCAGGAGATCGGCTGGGACGAGGACGTCGACGACGACGTTCGCGCGGCGATCGAGGAGCAGATCGGCGGGGAGATCCTCGACGAGGAAGCCCAGGAGGTGATCGACGTCGTCCTGCTCTGGTGGCGGGAAGACGACGGTGACCTCGGCGACGCCCTCATCGACGTCCGGACCCCCCTGGACGAGAACGGCGTGATCTGGGTGCTCACCCCCAAAACGGGGCAGCCGGGACACGTCGAGCCGAGCGAGATCGCCGAGGCGGTGTCCGCGGTCGGCCTCGCGCAGACCGCCAACGTCAGCGTCGGATCCGACTGGATCGGCGTACGGCTGGTGTCGCCGAAGTCGCAGTCCAAGCGGTGAGCACGGTCGCCGGAAGCCGACACGATAGGGTTGACTTCACAGGCACGTGTTCGCCATGGAGAGGAAGCGCGGTATGACCGTCGAGGTCGGTTCGCAGGCCCCTGACTTCACGCTCAACGACTACAACAAGCAGGCTGTCACCCTGTCGTCGTTCCGTGGGGACAAGCCGGTGCTGCTGGTGTTCTACCCGTTCGCGTTCAGCGGCATCTGCACCGGTGAGCTGTGCCAGCTCCGCGACGAGTTCGCCGACTACGACGGCAAGGGCGTCCAGGTGCTCGGCGTGTCCGTCGACACCCCGTTCTCGCTCAAGGCGTGGGCCGAGCAGCAGGGCTACCAGTTCCCGCTCCTGTCGGACTTCTGGCCGCACGGCGAGGTCGCCAAGGCCTACGGCGTGTTCAACGAAGACGCCGGGCTCGCCGTCCGCGGCACCTTCCTCATCGACACCGAGGGCGTCGTCAAGTTCGCCGAGGTCAACGCGCCCGGCGAGGCACGCGACCAGCAGGCTTGGAAGAAGGCCGTGGCCGAACTGGCCTGAGTCTTCCCGGCGGCCGTCCCCGGGCGGGGCGGCCGCCGATCAGGGCGCATAGCTCAGCGGGAGAGCACTCGGTTTACACCCGAGCGGTCGTAGGTTCGAACCCTACTGCGCCCACCCTGTTCGGGTGGCCTGGCGGCCACCACTCCCGGTGTCCTGTCTCGCCGTGGGGGGCCGAGCCCCCCCACACCCCCCACGGTGCGGTCGGTTCCTGAACCAGCGTGGGTCGCACGCGGAGCGTGCTGCCACCCGGTGGGTCCGTTTCGTAGTCCGGTTCCGCTTTGCGTCCTTGTGGAGCCCGTTGCTTACCTTTTGCCTGCCGCTCGCTTTTTACTGGCGGACGGTGTCTTGGTCGGTGGTGGGCCAGGGGATTTCGGTGGGGGTGGTGGAGCGGGAGCGGCGGGTGCGGATGCGAGTGACGCTGCGGCGGATCGAGCGGTGGCGGGCATGGCGGCGGTCACGCAGGCTGTCGACGGCCAGCCAGCAGAGCGCGAGCAGCACCGGCAGGCCGATGACGGCCACGGTGTATCCGGCCCACCAGTTCATGACTCGTCCGGTACTCCCCGGCGTTGGATCGAAGGTGACCCGACTCTACGGCCGGTGGGCCATGATCACGCGGCGTGCCACGCGAACGGGGCCAGTGCCTCATCCAAAGGGGCGTCGGTGAGCCGGTTCGCGAACGTCGACAACGTGTAGGTGCCGACGCCCAGAACCACTTCCAGCGCGTTGCGGGCGGTGAAGCCGTGGGCCAGGAACGCCTGCAACGTCTCCTCCGGAACGGCGCCCGCGGAGTCCATGACCGCGAGCGTGAAGACGCGGAGACCGTCGAGGCGGGCATCGGGCAGCCGCTCCTGGGCGCGGAGCGCCTCGATCAGCGCGGACGGCGCCTCCTTCGCGGCCAGGATCTCCGAATGCATCGCGACGCACACGTGGCATTCGTTGCGGGCGGCCACCGTCATGACGACGACCTCGCGTTCGACCGGCGCCAGTGTCGTGGTTTCGAAGATGCCGCTCAGCTTGAGGAAACCGCCGAGCAGTTCCGGCGACGTCGCCAGTCTGCCGACCGGCGCGGGCACGTAACCGCGGTGGCGGGCGGTCGCGGCCATCGCGGCGCGCGCGGCGGCCGGGGCGGAGTCGAGGGTGTGATCGGGGAAGGCGGACATGGTGTCTCCCGGCTAAAGTAGTCAACGTGGTTGACCAAAACGTAAACCAGGTTGTCGATTTGTGCAAGGGGCAGTGATGGCCGAACAGGGTCCGCCCGGGTACGAGCTGCCGTTGCTGCTGTTCGCCGGCTTTCGCACGCTCATCGACCGGCTGCACGCCGAGCTGGCGCGGCAGGGACATCCGGACGTCCGTCCCGCGCACGGGTTCGCGATGCAGGCGATCGGCGTCCACGGCGTGACGGCTACCGAGCTCGGGCGCAGGCTGGGAGTGTCCAAACAGGCCGCGGGCAAGACCGTCGACCGGTTGGTGGCACTGGGTTACGCCGAACGCGCGGACGATGCCGCGGACGCCCGCCGCAAGGTCGTCCGCCTTACGCCACGCGGACTCGACGCGCTGGCCCGGTCGGCCGTCGTCTTCGACGACCTCCGTGCGCACTGGGTCGCGGAAATCGGGGCGGACCGGGTGCGGGCGATGGAGGACGGACTCCGGGCCGTCGTGGCGCCGGGCGGGTTCGGCTTCGACGTCGCCGGGTGGTTCGGCGGCTGACCCCTCGAATGTCCACTGTGGACGCGGCGCGCGGCACGGCTGGTGCGTTCGGGTGAATCGTCGCTTGCTGTGTCCACGCGGGCACACTCCGGCCATACCTTGGAGTTCTCCGGGGGCCGGTGCAAGGGGGAGCCGTCGTCCGGCTCACCACCGGGGAGGGTGTCGAGTGCGCGAAACGGGGCATCGGCATTTCACCAGCGCGCTGGCCAGCGCCGAATTCCGGGCGATGTGGCTGGCCGAAGCCCTGTCCCAGGTCGGGGACCAGCTCGCGCGGGTGGCGCTGGCCCTGCTGGTGTTCGGGCGGACCGACTCGGCGCTGCTGACGGCGCTGACCTACGCGCTGACGTTCCTGCCGTCGCTGCTGGGCGGGCTGCTGCTTTCCGGGCTGGGGGACCGGTTCCCCCGGCGCACGGTCATCGTCGTGACGGACGTCCTCCGGGCCTGCCTGGCCGCGGCCATGGCGATTCCGGGGCTCCCGCTCGGGGCGCTCTGGGGCCTGGTCGCGCTGCTCACCCTGGCGGGCGCGCCGTTCAAGGCCGCGCAGCTGGCCCTGCTGCCCGACGTCCTTCCGCCGGGACGTCACGAGGCGGGCCTCGGGCTCCGGCAGGTCACCATCCAGATCGCGCAGGTGGCAGGGTTCGGGCTGGGCGGCGTGCTCGTCACCGCCGTCGGCCCCGGCGCCGTACTGCTGTTCAACGGCGGGACGTTCCTGATCGGCGCGCTGGCGGTGTTCTTCGGCGTCCGGGCGCGCCCGGCGGCGCGTCGGGACATCTCGCCGTCGAAGGACGGAGCCCGGCCGCGCGGGAAACCCGACCGCCGGATAGTGGCGATCGTCATCCTGTCGTCGCTGATGGGCCTGCTCGTCGTTCCGGAAGCGCTCGCGGCTCCCTACGCGAACGCCGCGGGGGCGAAGCCGTTCATGGTCGGACTGCTGATGGCGGCCGACCCCGTCGGCAGCGTCGTCGGCGGGTGGTGGGCGGGAAGGCGGGCTTCGGCGCCGGGGGCGCGTTCGGTGATCCTGCCCATGGCGCTGGGCGGCCTGCCACTGGCCGCTTGCGCGTTCGCGCCGGGGCTGGGGTGGACCATCGCGTTGTGGGCGGCCTGCGGCGCGCTGTGCACGGTGTACATGGTGCGCAGCCAGGCCGTGGTGATGTCCGTCGTCGACAACGCGCGGCGCGCGACGGTGATGGGCCGGATCACCACGTGCCTCTACACGTCACAGGGACTGGCGATGGCAGGGGCGGGGGTCGCCGCCGATCTGCTGGGGCCCGCGGCCTCGGTGGCGATCGCGGGCGGACTGGCCACCGTCTGCGCGGCGGGAACCATGCTCGTGTGGCGGGGAGCCCGTCCCCGGCAGGCGCCGGCCGCCGACCTGTCACTCCGCGCGTAGCGTGCGCCGGAGCATCTTGCCGCTGTCGGTGCGGGGCAGCCGATCCCGGAACTCGAACCGCCTCGGCGTCTTGAACCCGGCCAGCGCGCCGCGGCAGTGTGCCGCCAGCCGTTCGGCCAGCGCGTCGTCCGCGGCGACGCCCTCGCCCGGCTGCACCATCGCGACGACCCGCTGTCCCCATTCCTCGTCGGGTTCGCCGATCACCGCGACGTCGGCGACGTCGGGATGGCTCAGCAGCCGGGCCTCGATCTCGGCGGGGTAGATGTTGACCCCGCCGGAAAGGATCAGGTCGGTCCGCCGGTCACGCAGGAACACCCGGCCCTCGGCGTCGAGGTAGCCGACGTCGCCGACGGTGAGGAACTCGCCGGACCTGTTCGCGGCCGTCTTCTCCGGGTCCCGGTGGTAGCCGAGATCGGTGTGCACGGAGCTGAAGTAGAGCGTGCCGGTCTCGCCTGCCGGCAGCTCCGCGCCGTCCTCGCCGAGGACCTTCACCCGGACACCGGGCAGCGGACGGCCGACCGTGCCCGGCTCGGCAAGCCATTCGTCCGGCTGTACTACGGAAACCATGCCCTCCGAAGCGCCGTAGTACTCGGTGACGATCGGCCCGAGCCAGGCGAGCATCCGTTCCTTGACCTCGCGCGGGCACGGCGCCGCGCCGTGCATCACGCTGGTGAGCGAGGACAGGTCGTAGCGCGTGCGGACTTCTTCGGGCAGGCGCAGCAGGCGGTGGAGCATCGTCGGCACCACGTGGGTGGTGGTGACGCGGTACCGCTCGATCAGCCGCAACGTCTCTTCGGCGTCGAAACGGGACATCAGCGCCACTGTGTGCCCGAGATGCAGCGCGCTGAGCGAGTACGCGCCCGGCGCCGCGTGGTACAGCGGGCACGGCACCAGGTGCACCCCGGTGCCGGGGGAAACGCCGAGCAGCTCCATCACGTGCTGGTAGTCCGGGTGCAGCGCGGGCGGCTTTCCGCTCAACGGCCGCCGCACGCCCTTGGGTCGTCCGGTGGTCCCGGACGTGTAGACCATCGTCGCCCCGGAAGTCCGGTTCTCCGGCACGGTTTCCGGTTCTTCGCTGCCCCATTTCGCGTAGTCCGACCAGTTTTCGGTGTTTCCCACCGAGAATCGGCGTTCGGCCGGTATGCCGAGTTCGTCCAAAGTGGACGTGCAGGCCGCGGCGATGTCCGCGTCCGCGATGACCACCCGTGACTCGCTGTTTTCGACGATGTAGCCGATTTCGCCGGACGTGGACCGGTAGTTGACCGGGGTGAAGTACATCCCCGCCTGGAGCGTCGCGAGCTGGACCTCGTAGTGGGGGAGTCCATTGTGGAGGATCACGGTGACGCCGTCGCCGACACCGAGACCGAGTGCGCGCAGTGCGTGCGTGAGCTGGTTGACCCTGGCCGCCAGCCGCCCGAAGCTCACCTGCCGGCCGGCGGGGTCGATGACCGCGATCCGGTCGGGGTCGGCGGTCGCGATGTCGTAGAACGTGCTCACCCGCGGCTCCTGTCGGTGATCGGCTGCCCCCTCCCTGCCAGGCTACTGTGCCGTTAGTTACGAATCCGACCACAGTCACGGCGGAAACGGGTATCTGCGAGCAGGTCGGCTGCGGCCCGTGTCCGCCTGCTTTTGGTCGGATTAGTAACTGCGCGCCAAGCCGTTCGGCCATGCTCAGCGGCGCAACGTTTCCAGGTGCCGCCGCACGACGGCGCGCATCAGGTCCGGGGTGACCCGGTCCGGGTGCGAGATGCCGCCGAGGGTCAGTCCGTCGAGCAGGGCCGCCAATCGCTCGGCCTCGAGATCGAGGTCCAGCCCGGCCCCGAGTGAGCCCCGTTTCTCCGCCTCGGCCAGTGATCTGCGGGTGAGCAGGCGCGTGCCCTCGTGCAGCTGAGCGGTCTCGGCGGCGATTCCAGGCCGGATCCGCGCGGCGGCGGAAAAGGCGAGCCACACCTCGGCCTCGGCGCGGCGGGTCTCGTCGAGCGGGAGAAGTTCGCCGAGCAGTTCGGTGGTCTGGTCCAGCGACGCCTCGCTCCCCGGTGTGGTGTCGCCGAGCAGTTGGTCGGCGCGCGCGGCGATGCGGGCGGCCGTGCGCCGCGTGAGCGTCCGCATCGCGAAGACGATCAGCTCCTCGTGGTTGGCGAAGTAGTGGCGGACCGAGCCGATCACCAGCCCGGCCTCCTCCGCGACCGCGCGCAGGGATGCCTGGTCGAGGCCGTCGCGGCGGATCACCCGGAACACGGCTTCGGCGATGGCTAGACGGCGGGCCTCGGGGTCGACGATCTTCGGCACCTTGCCTTTATAGCACGTCTTTGCTAATTTATTTAGCACGCTGATGCTATAAAGGGGGGCTTCATGAACGGCTGGGTGATCGCGGCGCTCGTGTGCGCCGGGGTGGTCGTGGTAATCGTGCGCAGGGTGCGCGGTGAGCCGTTGGTGGCGCGCGAGGTGTACGGGACACCGCTCATTTTGATCGTCATCGGGGGCAGTGGCCTGCTCAAACAGAACCTGACCGCGGTGGACGTGCTGTGGCTGGTACTCGGCTCGGCGGTCGGGATCGGGTTCGGCGCGGTTCGCGCGCGCACCACGAAGCTGTTCGAACGCGACGGTGTCCTCTGGCAGCGCTACACCGGGTGGACGTTCGCGGTGTGGGCTGTTTCGCTCGCGGCCAACTTCGGGATCGGCACGCTCGCGGTCGCGAACGGGATGCACGAGCAGGCCCGCCCGATGCCGTTGTCGATCGGGCTGAGCCTGCTCGGAGAGGCGCTGATGCTCGCCTGGCGGGCGAAGGACACCGGAGTTCCTTACGCACCACCGAGCCGGCGGGAGTTGTCGCGCCGCTAGAGTTTCGCGACCTCGCGCACGAGGAGGTCGATCTCGTCCTCGGTGTTGTAGTAGTGCGCCGACGCGCGGACCAGATCGGGCAGCTTCCGCGCGGTGAAGTCGAACTGGGCGGAGGTGCTGCTCGACACGCTGGTGTTGATCCTCGCCGCGGTCAGCGCGCGTTTGACGTCGGCGGCGGGGGTGTCTTCGAGGCTGAACGTGACGATGCCGCATTTGCGCGCGCCCTGGTCGTGCACCTGGACCCCGGGGAGTTCACCGAGCCGTTCGCGCAGGGTGTTCGCCAGCGCGCTCACCCGGGCGTCGATGGCGGGCAGGCCCCACTCCAGCGCGTAATCGACGGCCGCGCCGAGCCCGAGCACCAGCGCGGTGTTGCGCTCCCACACCTCGAATCGCTTGGCGGTCGGGTCGACGGTGTACTCGCTGGGGGACGTCCAGCTCGCCGAGTGCAGGTCGAGCATCGCGGGCTCCAGCCGGGCCCGGAGTTTCGGGTGCACGTAAAGGAAACCGGTGCCGCGCGGGCCGCGGACGTATTTGCGGCCGGTCGCGCTGAGTGCGTCGCACTTGAGCCGCCGGACGTCGAGGTCGAGCTGCCCGGCCGACTGGCAGGCGTCGAGCAGGAACGGGATCCCGGCCTGCTCGGCGACCTCGCCGATCTCCTCGGCGGGGTTGACCAGTCCGCCCTGGGTCGGCACATGGCTGACGGCGATGAGCTTGACGTCGTCGCCGATGCGGCGGCGCAGCTCCGCGACGTCGAGCTGGCCGGACTCGTCGTCGCCGATCACCTCGACCTCCACGCCGGTGCGGCGCTTCAGCTGCAGGAACGAGATGACGTTGCTGGCGTACTCCGCCTGGGACGTCAGGATCCGGTCGCCGGGGCCGAACGGGAACGAGTAGAAGACCGCTTGCCAGGACCGCGTGGCGTTTTCGGTGATCGCGATGTCGTCGGCTTCGGCGTTGAGCAGCCGGGCCACCGACGCGTAGACGGCGTCGAGCTTTTCGGACACCGCGGCGGTGGCCTCGTAGCCGCCGAGGTGGGCTTCCTCACGAAGGTGTCCGAGCACGGTGTCCAGCACGACGGCGGGCGGCAGCGCGGAGCCCGCGTTGTTGAAATGCACGACGTCGGCGCAGCCGGGCGTCTCCGCTCGGGCGCGCTCTACGTCCAGGTCCTGAATACTGGTCATACGGACTGAATACAGTACGGCCGTGCTGCATGCAATACTGCTCCCATGCCGAGGGAGCTCTTGCGTCGCGATCTCATCCAGGAAATCACCGCGCGTGTGCTCGACGGGCGGCTCGCGGCCGGGGCGCGGATCAACGAGGTGCACCTCGCGCGGGAGCTCGGCGTGAGCCGGACGCCGCTGCGGGAGGCGCTCATCGGGCTGGCCGATCGCGGGATGCTCGTGTCGGCGCCGGGACGGGGTTTCCTGGTCCCGCCGCTGGAACCCGAGGAGGCGCGGCGGCTCTACCCGCTCGTGGCGGAGCTGGAGTCGCTGGCGCTGCGCTGGACGTCGTCGTTCGACCTCGCCGGGCTGCCCGACGCGCTCGACGTCGTCGCGGAGGAGATGGCTTCGGTGCTGGATTCCGGCGGTGATCTGCTGGACGCGGACGAACGCTGGCACGCGTTGTTGCTGTCCCGCTGCGGCAATCCCCATCTGCTGCGGCTGATCGAGCAGACGAAACCGTTGCTGCGCCGCTATGACACGCTGTACTTCGGGGGAGCGCACCGCGCGGCGGAGAGCATCGACGAGCATCGCCTGATCGCGGCGTCGATCCGGGCGGGGGATCTGCCCGCGGCGTCCGACCTGCTCGTCCGGAACTGGGTGAAGACGTTGGCGTTTCTGGAAAGGGGTTGACCGTGGCGGTTTTCGCGCAGCTGAGCGACATCCATCTCGACGGCGGGGAGCGTGCGGAGGCGCGGGTGGCGGCGGTGATGGCCTACCTCGGCGGGCTCGCGCGGCCGGTCGACGCGGTGCTGGTGACCGGCGACATCGCCGACCACGGCCTGCCCGAGGAGTACCACCGCGCGGCGGAACTGCTCAAGCATTCCTCGCCGGTCCTGACCTGTCCCGGGAACCACGACGTCCGCGCCGCCTTCCGCGAGGTGCTGCTGGACGCGCCGCCGGAGGACGGTCCGATCAACAGCGCGCACGAGGTGGGCGGGACGCTGTTCGCGATGTGCGATTCGACGATTCCCGGCAGCGGGGCGGGTTTTCTCGACGACGAGACGCTGAGCTGGCTGGACTCGGTGCTCGCTTCCGGCGAAGGGCCCGCGTTCGTCGCGTTCCACCATCCGCCGGTCGAGGTCGGCGTCCCGGCCGTGGACAGGATCCGGCAGTCCGGCGAGGACCGGCTGGCCGCGGTGCTCGCGCGGCACCCCCGCGTCGTGGCGCTGCTGTGCGGGCACGTGCACACCGGCGCGTCGACGACGTTCGCCGGGCTGCCATTGCGGGTCGCGCCCGGTGTCGTCTCTGGCTCCCTGCTGCCGGCCGAACCGGGCGGTGACCGCGACTGGCCCGACGGCGGGCCGATCGAGTACGACCGGCCGCCGTCGCTCCTGCTCCACGTCCTGCACGAGGACGGGCGGCTCACCAGTCACGTGCGCTCCGTCCCGCTCTGATCCGGGGTGGCTCAAACGCCCCAATGTGGCATTGGGTGCGCTCGCCGCACCGAGGGACGCCCTCGTCGCACTCAACGCACCGAGGGCGTCCCTCGGACTTCCCCGCGCAGGCCGACGGTAGCGCCTGACGGCGCGAAGCCCCGCCGGACCAACACTCCACAAAGGACTCAGCCGGGGAAGACCGGGAGGGTCAGGTGGCTGGGGTGGGCCGGGTCGTGGAAGATCTCGAAGCGGCAGGGCTTTCCGGCCACCGCCGAGACGAGCGGTTCCCCGGTGCCGTGGTTACGGGCGAACCGGGGGAAGGCGCCGCCCGCGACCTGGACCCGTAGCCGGTGCCCGCGCCGGAACCGGTACGCGGTCGGCTCCAGCTCGATCGACGCCCGCACCACGCCGTCCACATCGGACTCCGGGAAGCCGGGACGGAGCCGGAGGATGCCCTCGGTGACGTTGAGCGAGACGCCGCGACTGTCCACATCGCACAGTCGCACGTAGACATCGGCGTGGCCGAGGTCGGTGCGCACGTGGATGGTCGCGGACACCTCGCCGATGAGGTCGAGATCCGCCGCCAGCGGGGCGCCGGTGAACACGAGCACGTCCGACCGCGCTTCGACGGCCTGGTTGTCCCGCTGCTTGGTCTTCCCGGTCAGCAGCGGCCCCCCGACCGACGGCGTCGGGTCGGCCGGATCGTAGGTGAACTTCGCGGGCACGGAATCGCGCGGTACGTCCTCGCCGAGTCCGCCGATCGGCTGAAGGTGGAGCGGTTTCGCGGTGGTTTCCTCCGGCGGCCACTGGTCGAAGTCGAGCCAGCGCCCCGCTCCCTGCAGGTAGATCCGCACCGGGGCCCGCCGCAGCTGGGCGCTGTCACCGTGCAGGTGCGCGCGCAGCCACGAGATCTGGTCGGGCACGAGCACCCGGAGCATGCCGGGTTCGCCATGCGCCCACGGGCCGATGGTGATCCGCGGATTCCGGCCCGCCGCGGCAAGGGTGCGGAAATCGCGCAGCTGTTCGGCGAGGAACAGGTCGTACCAGCCGGTCACCATGCTCACCGGGGTCTTCAGCCCGGCCACTTCTTCGCGGTGGTCGACCATGGACCAGAACGGGTCGCCCGGCTCGGCGTGCGCGGTGACGTCCTGCAGGAATCGCACCGGCTTCCCGATCGCGGCGACGTCGGCGGCGGAGATCGGCAGGGTCGTCATCGCCCGCCGGGTCCGGCGGGTCTGGAACGGGTTGGGCAGCGCGGCGAACCGCTGTTCCTGTCGCCCGATCAGCGTGGACCATGACACCATGTCGTCCGCGGCGAGCGTCCCGCCGGGGTAGAAGGTCGAGATGAATTCCGACGCGGTGATCCCGAGGCACATCGCCTCCAGCGGTGGGTCGAGGTACGGCCCGAGGGCCCACTGCGTGTACCCGAGGTAGCTGCCGCCCGCCATGGCCAGCCTGCCGTCACACCACGGCTGTTCCCGCAACCATGCCGCGGTGGCGAGCCCGTCCTCCTTCTCCAGGTGGAAGGGCCGGAACTCGCCCCCGGAGCCGAAGGTGCCCCGGGTGCTCTGCACGACCACCTGCAGCCCGTGCCGCGCGAACGCCGCGCCGAAGATCTTGCCCATCAGCCCGCCCCTGCCGTAGGGCGTGCGGATCAGCACGACCGGCGCCGACGTGGTCCCGGCGGGGGCGTAGCGGTCGGCGAGCAGCCGGACGCCGTCGGGCATCGGGATCGGCAGCTCCTTGGTCACCACCGGCGGCGGGCCTTCGGCAGGAGGCAGGCCCAGCAGTCGGTCGACAACTCGCTCCAGCACGGATCCGCCTTTCGCCGGGTGATCTCTCCCACCCGACGCTACCCGCGGAACGCGTCCCCGTGCCGCCGTTCACTTCGAGCGATCAGGCCGTCGCGGGCGGGACCAGCCTCGCGACGGTTTCCGGGCGCAGCAGCTTCGCCAGCTCGTCCGCGGGCAGGAGTCCCTTTTCGACGACCAGTTCGGCCACGCCCCGCCCGGAAGCCAGTGCCTCCTTGGCGATCTCGGTCGCCGCCGCGTACCCGATGCTCGGGTTGAGCGCGGTCACCAGCCCGATCGAGTTGTCGACATATCCCCGCATGACGTCGGCATTGGCGGTGATGCCCTCGACGCAGCGCCGCGCCAGCACGAGGCAGCCCGACCGCAGATGCGTGATGCTCTCCGACAACGCGTGCAGGATGATCGGCTCGAACGCGTTGAGCTGCAGCTGCCCGGCTTCGGCGGCCATGGTCACCGTGACGTCGTTGCCGATGACCTCGAACGCGATCTGGTTGACCACCTCGGGGATCACCGGGTTGATCTTGCCAGGCATGATCGACGACCCGGCCTGCACCGGCGGCAGATTGATCTCGTTCAGCCCCGCCCTCGGCCCCGAGGACAGCAGCCGGAGATCGTTGCAGCCCTTGGAAAGCTTCACCGCGATCCGCTTGAGCACCCCGGACAGGTGCACGAAAGCGCCGCAGTCCTGCGTCGCCTCCACCAGGTCCGCCGAGGTCACCAGCGGCAGGCCGGTGATCTCGCGCAGGTGACGGCACGCGGCTTCGGCGTACCCCGGCGCCGCGTTGAGCCCGGTACCGATCGCGGTCGCGCCGAGGTTGATCTCGTGCAGCAGCGTGACCGCCTCGGTCAGGCGCAGCCGGTCCTCGCCGAGCATCACCGCGTACGTCCCGAATTCCTGGCCCAGTGTCATCGGCACCGCGTCCTGCAACTGCGTGCGGCCCATCTTGAGCAGGTCGTGGAACTCGGCGGCCTTCGCCGCGTACGCCTGTTCCAGCACGATCATCGCCTCGGAAAGCTCGCGTACCGCGATGATCGTCGCGAGCCGCACCGCGCTCGGGTAGGCGTCGTTGGTGGACTGGCCGAGGTTGACGTGTTCGTTCGGGTGCAGCCGGGCGTAGTCGCCCTTCTCGTGCCCGAGCAGTTCGAGCGCGCGGTTGGCGATCACCTCGTTGGCGTTCATGTTCGTCGACGTACCGGCGCCGCCCTGGACGACGTCGACGACGAACTCGTCGTGCAGCGCGCCCGCCCGGATTTCCTTGCAGGCCGCGCAGATCGCTTCGGCGTCCGCCGGCGACAGCAGCCCCAGCTCGGCGTTCGCACTGGCCGCGGCCTCCTTCACCGCGGCCAGCGCCTCGATCAGGTGCGGATAGGCCGAGATCGCGGTGCCCGTGATCGGGAAGTTCTCCCGGGCCCGCGCGGTGTGCACGCCCCAGTACGCCCCTGCCGGAACTTCCTTGTCCCCCAGCAGATCGTGCTCGACGCGGTGTGTCATGTCTCTCCCCCTAGGCGGCGCTGGCCAGGTGCCGCGCCAGCGTCCCGGTGACCCGCAGGCCGTCGGGTCCGTCCGTCCCCGCGAACGGTGCGAGTGCCGCACTGTCCACACCGGACAGTGCGAGCGCGGCGGCCAGCACCGGCGGCCGGGCCCGGTCGGCGCCGTCGGCGATCTTGATCGCCACCGCCGTCCCGTCCGGCAGCGCCGCGACCTGAACGGACTCGAAACCGTCCTTCGCGATCAGCCCCGGCACCGCGCGCATCAGCGCCGTGACGTCCCGCCGCGACCCGCCCACCAGCTCAGGGTGCGCCCGGATGCCGTGCGCGACAAGGGCTTCCGGGGTGCCCGAAGGGGCGGTGGCGATCCGCGAAAGCGCGGTCGCCAGTCCTCGCAGCGTCATCGCGAACAGCGGCGCGCCGCAGCCGTCGACGCTCACGTGCGGGATCGGCGCGCCGGTCAGGTCCTCGACGCTGGTGGCGATCGCCAGTTGCAGCGGATGGCCGGGGTCGAGGTAGTCGTGCTCGGACCAGCCGTACTTGCGGCAGGTCGCGAGCATCGCCGCGTGCTTGCCCGAGCAGTTGTGCGCGAGCCTGCTCGGCACGCGCCCGGCGGCCACCCACTCGTCCCGCTCGACCGGGTCGAACGGGTAGTCCTCCGGGGTACGCAACGCTTCCGGGGTGAGGCCGTGCGCCGCCAGGATCGCGCGCGCGGCGTCGAGGTGGATGCCTTCGCCGGAGTGACTGGCCGCGGCGATCGCGAACCCGGCGGGCGGCAGGCGCAGCCCGAGCCGCGCCATCGCCGCCGCCTGCAGCGGTTTCGCCGTCGAACGCGGGTACATCACGGCGTCGGGATCGCCCGCGGCGATCAGCGTCGACCCGTCCGGCGCGAGCACCACTACCGAACCGTGGTGCACGCCTTCGACCATGCCGCCGCGCATCAGGTGCACGAGCGGTTCGTGCGCGGGAACCGTGGTTCTCACAGCTTTTCCTCCGCGGCTTCCAGCACGCTCATGTCGATCCGCTTGCGTACGCAGAACCAGCCGACCACCAGCGCGACGAGGATCGCGGGCAGCGCCATCAGCGTGATCCGCCCGGTCTCGTCGAAGCCCATCAGCACCACGACCGCCGCGAGGAACACCAGCGTCGCGATCTCGGTGTAGGGCGAGAACGGCAGCCGGTAGGACGGCCGCGTCACCTCGCCGCGTTTCGCCTTGCGCACGAACAGAAGATGGCTCAGCACGATGATGGCCCAGGTGCCGAGGATGCCGACCGCGGCGAAGTTCAGCACGATCTCGAACGCGTCCTTCGGCACCAGGTAGTTCAGCCCGACACCGAGCACGCACACCGCGGCGGTGAGCAGGATCCCGCCGTAGGGGACCTGGTTCCTGTTCATCACGCCGGTGAACTTCGGTGCCGACCCCGCCTTCGACATCGACCGCAGGATCCGGCCGGTGGAGTAGAGGCCGGAGTTGAGGCTGGACATGGCGGCGGTGAGCACGACCAGGTTCATGATGCTGCCCGCCGACGGCACACCCAGATGCGAAAGCACGGTGACGAACGGGCTTTCGTTCTTGCTGTAGGAACTCCACGGCATCAGCATCGCCAGCAGGACCACCGAACCGACGTAGAAGACCGCGATCCGCCACATGATGGAGTTGATCGCCTTCGGCATGATCTTCTGCGGGTTCTCCGTCTCACCGGCCGCGACGCCGACCAGTTCGCACGAGGCGTAGGCGAACACGACGCCCTGGACGATCAGCACCATCGGCAGGATCCCGGCGGGGAAGATCCCGCCGTGGTCGGCGATCAGCTGCGGGCCGGGGGCGTGGCCGTCGATCGGGGTCTGCGTCACCAGCAGCACGATGCCGACGACCATGAAGACCACCAGTGCGGCGACCTTGATGATGGCGAACCAGAACTCCATCTCGCCGAACAGCTTCACCGACACCAGGTTCAGCGTCAGCACGACCGCGAGCGCGATCAGCGCGAGCACCCACTGCGGGATCGGCGTGAAGAACGACCAGAAGTGCGCGTACAGCGCGATCGCGGTGATGTCGGCGATCCCGGTGGTCGACCAGTTCAGGAAGTGCATCCAGCCCGCGACGTACGCGCCCTTCTCGCCCATGAACTCCCGCGCGTAGGAGACGAACGCACCCGAGGACGGCCGGTACAGGATGAGTTCGCCGAGCGAACGCACCACGAAGAAGGCGAACAGCCCGCACACCGCGTACACGATGGCGAGCGCCGGGCCCGCCTGCGTGAGCCTGCCGCCCGCGCCGAGGAACAGGCCGGTCCCGATCGCGCCGCCGATGGCGATCATGTTGATGTGCCGGGACTTCAGCGATTTGCTGTAGCCGACGTCGCCGGCGTCGACCCGCGCCGGGGCGGCCTGTTCGGTGGTTTGGAGGGTCTCGCTCACGGTGTCAGTCGTCCTTGTCCGGGGTTTTCGCGTGGCTCGGCCGCACGATGGTGGTCAGGGCGTTTTCGACGTGCTGCAGATGCGCGGTCATCGCGGCCACGGCCGCCTCCTCCGAACCGGCGGCGATCGCCGTGACGATCCGGCGGTGCTCGACGTTCGACTGCGCGCGCCGTCCGCCGAGCTGGTTGAGGAACGACGACTGGCGGGCCAGCGCGTCGCGGATCTCCTCGATGACCTTGCCGAACACCGGGTTCCCCGATGCCTGCGCGATCGTGATGTGGAACAGCGAGTCGAGCGCCACCCAGGCGGTGTTGTCGGTCTCCGCGTCCATGCGGGTGACCAGATGGCCGAGCAGGTCGAGATCGTCGGAGCCGCGGCGCAGCGCGGCGTACCCGGCGACCGGGATCTCCACGTGGCGGCGCACCTCGAACAGGTCGCGGGCCGAATACGGCCCGAAGGTCGGGTTCTCCACCGGCCCGTTCGCGGTCACGAACGTGCCCTTGCCGGTGTGCGACATCGTCAGCCCGAGCGCCTGCAACCCGCGCAGTGCTTCCCGGATCACCGAGCGGCTGACCTCGAACTCCTTGCCGAGGCTGGCCTCCGAGGGGAGCTTGTCGCCGACCGCGTAGTCTCCCCGCTCGATGGCACGCCGGAGATGGGCCAGGACGGCTTCCATGGCGCTCACCCGACGCGGACCCTGTCCGGCTGTCTGGCTGTCAGACAGGTTCATGGGCGAGATCGTCGGGTTCGACCGTCCACATTGTCAAGACGACGGCTGGCCGCTCGGCGGGGGCGCGCGTCGGACGGGTCGCTGACCTGCGGTGATCATCGGGAATGTGGGTCAGTTCACGGCTGCGATGAGGCTCGTGAGCCATTGCGCGAGGTCGGCGTCGACGGTGCTTTCCCCGAACTGGAAGCCGTGCCGGGCGCCGGGATAACGCCGGAGTTCGGTCCGGACGCCGGCGTCGCGGGCACGTCCGGCGAACGCCGTGACGTCGTCGAGCAGGACCTCGCCGGTGCCGACCGCGAGCCACAGCGGCGGCAGGTTTTCCAGCGGCAGGTGCGCGGGGGAGTGCGGGCCGGCCGGGTCGAGTCCGCCGAGGTAGGCCCGGACGGACTCGGCGAGCACGGCCCGGCCGATGATGTCCTTGCCTTCGTTGGTGAGGAAGGACGCGCCGGGCAGCGTCAGGTCGGTGACCGGGGAGATCGCCGCGACGCCCAGCGGCAGGCGGCCGCTGTCGATCAGCCGGGCCACCGCGGACAACACGATCGTGCCGCCCGCCGACTCGCCGAGGAGCACGAACGGCCCGTCGATTCCGCGGCACGCGTCGAGGACGTCCTCGATCTGCGCGGGACAGCGGTGTTCCGGCGCGAGCCGGTACGCCACCGGGACGACCCGGAGCCCGGCCGCGGCCAGCGCCTGTGCCCTGGCGGCACCGAGTTCCGGGTCGTACGAGGTGAATCCGCCGCCGTGCGCGTGGACGACGGTGACCGGCGTGGTCATGCGCGGGTCAGCGCGATGACCGGGAACGGGCGGCCGGTCTTCGCCTGGTGCTCGGTCAGCCTGCCGAACATGGCCGCCTGCGCGGCGAACAGCCGGTCGCGTTCCTCGCCGATGATTTCGGTGGCCCGCGCCGGGAACGTCTCGCCGCCGGTCTCGACGGTGACCGCCGGGTTCGTGCGCAGGTTCCGGTACCAGTCCGGGTGTTCCGGGGCGCCGCCGTTGGCCGCGAACACCACCTGACGCTCGCCGTCGGGCAGGTACAGCAGCGGCGTCAGATGCGGTTGTCCGCTGCGCGCGCCCGTGGTGGTGAGCAGCAGCATCGGCGGCCCGTCAGCCTGCCCGCCACGCGCGCGGAAGCCGGCGATCACACGCTCGTTCATGGCTCGCAGGTCGATCTTCATCCGTCTCCTTCACTCGAACTTCAACAGTGTTGAAGTCTGCCGTGCGCACCTCCTCGCGTCAACGTGATTTCCTCCGGCGGCGTGTGCTGAAGGGGACTTTCCTCTCGTCGCATGCGAGGAAAGTCCCCTTCAGCAAATCCCGTGAGACGAACGTCCCCTTCAGTCCATGACAACGGGACAGGACGCCGTCGCCGCGTTGACCCCGGTTCGGCCGTATCGGTAGCGTTACGGACCGTCAGACTGACAACGATGTCAAAGGACGGTCATGGCGAACCGGACCCTGCGCACGTTCCTCACCACGCTCGGCGTCGCGACACTCGCGGCCACCACGATCACCCCGGCGCAAGCCGCCGTCGCGCTGGTCGCCGACCCGGTGTCCTTTGTGGACCCGATGATCGGCACCACCAACGCGGGCAACGTCTATCCCGGCGCCACGAAGCCGTTCGGGATGATCGCCTGGAGCCCGACCACGACCAAGGGCAACCAGGCGGGCAGCGGCGCGGCGGGCGGCTACCAGTACGACGTCACGCGGCTGCGCGGGTTCAGCCTGACCCACCTGAACGGCACCGGCTGCACGCCCGGCGCGTCCGGGGACGTGCCGATCATGCCGTTCCCCGGTGAAATCCGGACGTCTCCCTCGGCCGACAGCAAGGACGAGATCTTCGCCAGCGACTTCTCGCACGCCGACGAGACCGCCGAGCCGGGTCACTACCGCGTGGGCCTCGCCAACGGGACGAGCGCCGATCTCACCGTCACCGACCGAGCCGGGCTCGGCCGCTTCACCTTCCCGAAGGGCGAACCCGCGAACCTGCTGTTCCGCACGTCGAATTCCTTGCCCGGCAGCAAAAATGCCGACATCCGTATCGACGCCGAACACGCCACGGTGACCGGATCGGTCGACTCCGGCGGCTTCTGCGGACGCACCGACGGCGGCGCCGAGAACCAGCGCTCCTATTACACGCTCCACTTCAGCGTCCAGTTCGACAAGCCGGTCGTCGGCCAGGGCACCTGGGCCGACGGCACGCTGCGTCCCGGCACGAGCCGGGCGAGCGGCGGCGAGGGCTTCACCGACGCGGCGCGGCCGGGCCACGGCTCGGGCGGCTACGTCACCTTCGACCCGGCGAAGGGACCGGTCACCGCGAGGATCGGTATTTCCTATGTCAGCGCGGCGAACGCGCGGCGCAACGCCGACGCCGAGATCCCGGCGGGCACGTCCTTCGACGCCGTCCGCGGTGCCGCCCGGCGCGCGTGGCAGGGCGAGTTGTCCCGGATCGTCCTCGGCGGCGGCACGCGTTCGCAGCTCACGACCTTCTACACCGCGCTCTACCACGCACTCCAGCAGCCGAGCCTGGCCAACGACGTCACCGGTGAATACCTCGGCAGCGACGGCAAGGTCCACCGGCTGGCGAAGGGACAGCGGGCGCAGTACGGCACGTTCTCCGGCTGGGACGTCTATCGCGCGCAGGTCCAGCTTCTCGCGTTCCTCGATCCACGCCGAGCGAGCGACTACGCCCAGTCGTTGTCCAACTTCGCCGGGCAGAACGGCGGCGAATGGGACCGGTGGCTGCACAACAACGGCCCCACTCACGTGATGAGCGGTGACCCTTCGGCACCCGCGCTCGCCGGGATGTATGCCTTCGGTGCCAAGGACTTCGACGTGCGCGGTGCCTTCGACTCGCTCGTCCGGGCGGCCACCGTGCCCACCGCGAACGACACGCGCGACGCGGGTTGTCCCGTGCAGTGCGTCGGCCAGCGCCCTGGCCTCGGTGAGTACCTGCGTCTGCACTACGCCCCGGACAACGCTTGCCACTGCTGGGGTTCGGCGGCGGAAACACTCGAGGATTCCGTCGCCGACTACGCGCTTTCCGACTGGGCCGCACGCCTCGGCCGCGCGCCGGAACAGACGAACTTCCTGGCCCGCTCGGCGTACTGGCGGAACTTGATCAACCCGAAGGCGACGGCCGCGGGCCCGTACGTCCAGGCCCGCCGCGCGGACGGCGGCTGGGTGACGCCGTTCGACCCGGCTTCGGACGCCGGGTTCGTCGAGGGCAGCAGCGCGCAGTACACCTGGATGGCCTCGCACGACGTCCGCGGTCTCGTCGCCGGGCTCGGCGGCGACAAGGCCACGGTGACCCGGCTCGACGCGTTCTTCCACGACAGCGCTGGGAAATGGGCGCTGACCGGCATCGACGACCTGCACTACAACCCTGGCAACGAACCGGACATCAACGCGCCATGGCTGTACGACTACCTCGGCCGTCCGTGGCAGACGCAGGAAACGGTCCGCCAGATCGTGAACACCGTGTACGGCCCCGGCACCGGCGGCCTGCCCGGCAACGACGACCTCGGCACGATGTCGTCCTGGTACGTCTTCGCCGCGCTCGGCATGTTCCCGCAGATCCCGAGCCGCGCGGACCTCGTGCTGGCGAGCCCGTTGTTCCCGAAGGCGGTCGTACACCGCGGCAACGGCGCCACGATCACCGTCGAGGCTCCGCGCGCCTCGGCCGGCACGTTCTACGTCCAGGGCGTGCGGGTCAACGGTTCGCCGACGCCGCGGCCGTGGGTGTCGGAGGCGTTCGTGACGAACGGCGGCACGATCACCTACGACCTGGGCACCCGGCCCAACACCGGCTGGGGGACCGCGCCGGCCGACGCGCCGCCGCAGGCACCTCTTTCCTGACTGCCAGGGTGACCGGGCACACTAAGGGGAATGAGCCCTCGCAGCCGTGGCCGTAAGCCGAAAAAGCAGAAGAAGACCAAGGCACAGCGCTTCCCCCTCACCGTCGTGCCCCCGGTCGAGGAATGCGACTGCCCGGAGTGCACCGGCGAGGAAATCGACCCGGAGACCCTGATCAAGGGCTTGGCCGCGGTCGGTGAGGACCTCCGCGCGGAGGAGGACCCGCTCCAGGCGGAGGTGACGGGAGCACTCGTCGTGGCCAACAGCCAGTTCGGCGGTGGCACTGCAGAGCTGTTCCTCGACGGCCTCCTGCCGGCGATCGAAGCCGAGGCGTCTCCCGGGGCGTTGGCGCTGCTGCTGGCGGTCGGCTCGGTCGGCGACGGCAGCCTGGGCGAAGCCGCGTCGGCGGCCGCCGCCCGGCTCGTGGGCGCGGGGGTGCCGGAGCCTCGATGGGCGGCCGAACTCGGCGAGCCCGTGACGGTTTCCGGATGCAAGCGGCTCGGCGACACCCTCGGCCTTGTCGCGGTGTTCGTCGGCCACTTCCAGCGTGGTGACCGGTCACACGGCTTGGTGATCCATGTGGACAATGCGGACTGCGGCGCCGCCAGGGACATCATGGTCCTCGAAAGCCGCGACGTGTCCAGCATGGTCGACAGCATGCGTAAGGATTGCGTCGCGGCCGGGCTCGAATTCGTCGAGGAGGATCTTGAGCCCGCCGAGTTCCGCCGACAGGTCGAGACCGCACTGGACGTGCGAGAGGACCACGGTGAAGACCCGCTGGCCGCGCTGCTGCTGGACGACGAGCTGGACGAGGAATCGGAGCTGCCCGCCTACCCCGCGAACGCCATGCTGACGCGGGCCAGGCTGCGCGGCCTTCCGGAGTCGTCCAAGCCCAGGACGCCACATCCCGCCGACTGCGGTGACAGCGTGTCGTACCTGACGTCCAGGCCGCCTCTCGATCTCGGCCCTGTGGAGACGGCGGAGCTGCCGCCGAAGCGGAAGAAGACCGACGGCCCCGCGCCCGTTTACCAGCTCAAGATGAGCCTGAAGGGCGCGAAGCCGCCGATCTGGCGACGGCTGGAAGTGCGTGCGGACACCACGCTTTCCCTGCTGCACGAGATCGTCCAGATCGCCTTCGAATGGGAGCACAGCCATCTGCATGTGTTCCAGACCCCGTATGGCGATTTCGGGATTCCCGATCCGGAGCTGGCTTTCGGCGACGAAAGCGCTGTGGCTCTCGAACAGGTCGCACCCGAGGCGAAGAGCAAGTTTCGCTACCTTTACGACTTCGGTGACCACTGGGAGCACGAGATCCTCGTCGAGAAGGTGGTGGACGCCGACCCTGCCGCGACCTACCCGCGCTGCACCGGCGGCCGCCGCGCCGCCCCGCCGGAGGACTGCGGCGGGGTCGGCGGCTACGAGCACCTCGTCGCGACCCTCGCTGATCCGGACGATCCGGACCACGAGTCGCAGCTGGACTGGATGGGTCTCTGTGACGGCGATGAGTTCGAACCGGAGCATTTCAGCGCCGACGAGGTGAACGAGGAACTCGGAGAGTCCGGACTGGTCACACGGTCTTGAACACCCCGCCGTCGACGCGGTAGTCGGTGCCGGTGATGTTCGCCGCGTGCGGTGAGGCCAGGAACGCGACCAGCGCGGCGGTTCCCTCGGGCTCGGCGAGCCGTCCGGTGGTGATGCCCATCCGCCCGGGCAGCTCGGCGAGGAACGTGTCGAGGTCGAGCCCGGCTTCCCTCGCGAGGTCGCCGGCCATGCTCGACGGGTCCGACCAGTTCTGGGTGCGGGTCGGACCGGGGCTCACGGTCACCGCGCGGACGCCGTGGCGGCCCAGTTCCTCGGCGAGTGCCTTGCTGACGTTGGTCAGCGCGGCCTTGGCCCGCGCCTTACTCGATCGGGGGATGCGTGAACCGGGCGCCGATCGACGGCATCGTGATGATCACACCCCGGCGTTCGACGACGCTCGGCAGGACCGCGCGGGTGACCCGGACCGCGCTGAACAGGTTCAGCGCGAACGTCTCCTGCCAGGCGTCGTCGTCGATGTCGGCGAACCGCTCGTCGTGCCCGATCCCGGACCGGACCCGCCGAGGTTGTTGACCAGGATGTCGACGCCGCCCAGCACGTCGAGGGCGCGAGCGCCCAGCGTCCTCGCGCCCTCGCGGGTCGACAGGTCCGCGGTCACGGCGGTGACGTCCGGGGCGAGCGCGGCCAGCTCGGGGGTGACGGTGCGCGCCGCCGCGACCACGCGCACGCCCTCGGCGGCCAGCGTGCGGACGATGGCGAGCCCGATGCCCTTGCTGCCGCCGGTGACCACCGCGGTCTTCCCCGCCAGACGCAGGTCCATGATCTCTCCCACTTTCTTGAACTAGAGTTACAAAATTTGGGCAGGAAAGCGTGCCCAAGGGGTGGAGCGACTCTCAGAGCGCGCGTAGCGCCGTCTCGGCCAGTCCGGCCAGCCGGTCGGGGTCCGGACCGGCCTTGGCCAGCACCCGGATGCCGTTGATGGTGGCGAGCAGGAGGGCAGCGAGCGCTCCGGCGTCGACGTCCGCCGCGATCTCCCCAGCCCGCTGGCCTTCCCTGATCGTGTCGCGGAAAGCTGTCTCCTGCCGGTCGAAGACGCGACGTACCAGCACGTTCACCTCGTCGTCCCGGTCCGCGAACTCGACGGCGGCGTTGGCGGCGAGGCAGCCGCGGCGCCGGTCGTCGGTGAGCGCGGCGTCGACGACCAGCTGGAGTGCGGCGCGGAGCCGATCGCGAGCCGGGCCGGGGGCGTCGAGCGTTTCGATCAACCGGACCGTCTCGGTCTCGAAGTAGCGCCGCAGTGCGCGCTCGTACAGGGAATGCTTGCTGGTGAAGGCGTTGTAGAGACTGCCGCGCCCGATGCCGAGCGCGTCGACGAGCTGTTGTGGGGTGGTTCCGGCGTAACCGTTGGACCAGAACACTTCCATCGCGCGTGTGACGGCCACGTCCTCGTCGAAGCTCTTGCCGCGTGCCATGAGGGGAGCTAACCAAATTCTTGAACCAGAGGTCAAATATGGCGAACCGGCGCGTCGTGGTGGCACAGGATGAGCCTTCGGAGCAGACTGACCCAGCAGCACCGGCCGGTTCGTCCGGCGCATAGGGTGGAGACCCCGGCCGCGTCGCAGCATCCACGCCGGACCCGTTCGTCTTAGGGGAGGTTTTCGCTGGTGTCGAACGATTCTTTCGTCCACCTGCACGTCCACACCGAGTATTCGATGCTCGATGGTGCGGCGAAGATCGCTCCCTTGTTCGCGGAGGCGGCGCGGCTCGACATGCCCGCGGTCGGCATGACCGACCACGGGAACATGTACGGCGGCGACGAGTTCTATCAGCAGGCCAAGAAGCACGGGCTCAAGCCGATCATCGGCATCGAGGCCTACATCGCGCCGGAGAGCCGCTTCCACAAGAAGCCGGTCTTCTGGGGCCAGGCGAACCAACGCGGCTCGGACGAACTGGGTGAGGGCGGCGACGTCTCGGGCGCCGGTGCGTACACCCACATGACCATGCTGGCGCGGAACGCCACCGGGCTGCGGAACCTGTTCAAGCTGTCGTCGCTGGCCAGCATGCAGGGGTATTACCGGAAGCCGCG